>JABGTK010000055.1 GCA_018647265.1 Candidatus Neomarinimicrobiota bacterium
AGAAGTGGTATTTAAATAGCGACTATCTTTGTGGGTTATTTCATCTGCAAGTTCTTGATAGTTAGTCAAGTTTCCGTTATGTGCCAATGCAATACCATAGGGAACGGATGTCCAGAAAGGTTGCACTTCGCCATGACTAAATCCACCATGGGTAGGATACCGATTATGAGAAATTCCAATATTGCCAGTTAGAAGTTCCATGTTTGATTCGTTGAAAACTTCTTTGGCGAGCCCCATGCCTTTTTCTTTGTGCATACGGTCATCGTAAGTCATAATTCCGGCGGCGTCTTGTCCGCGGTGTTGCAAATGGATGATGCTATCGTACAGCTCAGCTGCGACTTGTTTATGTGAAAAAATTCCGGCTATACCGCACATTAGATTTTACTCCAGTGTTCATGTGTGTAAGTGTTAAAGTGTTCACGAACACTTGAATACCTGAACACTTTAACGCTATTTTTCTTCATAATAAGTCCACCAGTTTTGATGCTAACCCGATATAATTTTCCGGCGTCATATTTATTATCGTCCGTTTGTCATCGTCTGATATTTTTAATCCAGCTACGAATTCCACCATGGATTCTGCATTGATGGATTGACCCTGTGTCAACGTTTTCAACTGTTCGTAAGCATCTTGTTTTCCCGTTTTCCGCAGGATAGTTTGGACCGCTTCTCCCAGAACTTCCCAGTGATTGTTAAGTTCATTTACCATTTGAGTTTTATTAATTGTAATGCGATTCAAACCTTTAATAATATTTTGTATTGCCAAATAAGAATGGCCCAACGCCACACCTTGATTCCGCAAAGTGGTGGAATCGGTAAGATCTCGCTGCATTCGTGAGACGGGAAGTTTGGTGGCTAAATGATTGAGCAGCGCATTGGCGATGCCCATATTACCTTCTGCATTTTCAAATTGAATCGGATTAATTTTATGGGGCATGGTAGATGAGCCCACTTCTCCGGCTACTTTCTTTTGTCCCAAAATTCCACGACTAATATAAGACCACATGTCCCGACATAAGTCGGTCAAAATAGAATTGACTCGAACCATTTGATGAAAACTTTCCGCCAAAGAATCGTGGGGTTCAATTTGAGTAGTTATTAAGTTGGGGTCGAGCCCAAGTGATTTGATAAATTTTGATGCAAACCGTATCCAATTTACTTTTGGATAAGTAGCCATATGCGCAGACCATGTTCCGGTGGCGCCACCAAATTTTCCCAATAATGTGTGGGATTTAATTTGTGAAATTTGTCTATCCAATCGAGCGCAGAAAACAGCCAATTCTTTTCCGAATGTGGTGGGCGTTGCGGCTTGGCCATGAGTCAGCGCCAACATAGATGAACCTTTATACTTCCGTGCCAGTTTCTTTAATTCTTTATTCACCGATTGTAGAGTTGGTAAGTAAATCTGTTTCAATCCATCTTGCCACATGAGCGAATAAGACAAATTATTTACATCTTCCGATGTGAGTGCAAAATGAATCCAGGGGTGAAGCGACTTTTTCACTTTTCCTTGAATATAATATTCAATGGCTTTTACATCGTGATTCGTGGTGGTTTCGAATTCCTTAATTTTTTCAGCGTCAGTCGAATTGAAATTTTGATAAATTTTTCGTAAACGGGATTGTTCAGTTTTGGAAAATGGTGGAAGTTCTTTTATTCTTTTTTTATTTCCCAAAGCAATAAGATATTCAATCTCAATTTTCAGGCGATAGCCCATGAGTGCCGATTCTGAAAAATAGGCGGACAGATCTTTTATACTATTTGTATAGCGACCATCTAATGGAGAAATGTTGTTTAAAGTGTTCATGTGTTTGAGTGTTGGTGTGTTCGGGTGTTCGGGTGTTTATGGCTGATGAATTCGTCAAGAAAATCCCAAGCCTGTCGATTTGCCCCATATTCTGAAATTGGTTCGCTCACTTTATTTTTTGAAATAGAATTATTCACATGTTTTAACAAGCCCATTGTTACAGCATGCACTTCTTCAGCATCATTTTGAAGAGCCGTTACTTTGTTGTTCTCTAAATAATTGTTATCAAGCACTACATACAACAAGCTTTTCACTTCCATGGAAGAACTTTGAGATATATCTAAAAAGCGAATGAATTCTTTTTTGTGAAAACGAGAAAACCCTTCTGCAATATTTGTCATAGATGATACAACGGCTCGTCGCAGTTGATCTTTTAAACCAAAGTCTTTTGATAGGTTACTAGATTTTGAAATTGAATAAACATTGTTTACCAAAACACGAGCCTTCTGCCAACAGATTAAATCTTCAAATTTGGTTATTTTCGCCACGATCCTATCTCATGAACACCTAAACACTTTTACACATTTTCAAATTCTTTTCTTTTATTCTCAAACCACTCGCCCATGGCTTTTGGGTCTTGCATCAATTCTTGCATTTCACCCATAGCTTTTAGATGGTCTTCATCCCTGGCTTGGAACATTTCCATTCCATGCGCTTTGCTCATGTCTGCGATTTCATCAAATGTGTCAGCTGTGAATTCTTTTTCACAGGCGCCACCCAATTGGTTGCATGTCATTGTTTTCATTTTAACTTCTTATTAATTAAACATAGTGTTCATGTTAATGATTTTATACCAACGCTATACATTCTATGGAAATGTGTATTCCCTTAATTGGCATACCTACAATAGGCGTTGATCTTGCTGGCGGGTTATTTGGAAAAAACTCAACAAAAAGATCATTTAGTTTAGCAAAGTTATTTGCATCACAAAGCCATATTGTCGTTTTAACTACTTTACTCATATTGCTTCCGCAATTCTCAAGTAATGTTGAAAGATTTTTAAACGATTGTCGCGCTTGGGATTCAAAGTCATCTCCAACAAGCTCTCCTGAATTA
>JABGTK010000056.1 GCA_018647265.1 Candidatus Neomarinimicrobiota bacterium
CATTTGGGCGCAAAGCTGGCTGGCCGTATATAATTCCGTCGAGAATCTCATTTTTAAAGTCAATGACATACCCTAATTTCATGCCTTAATATTCAATAATTTTTGAGTACAAAATGGCTTGGCTAACAACTTTTTTAAATTCATCTATTGGCAAAAAATTTCTTATGGCAACTACAGGATTGTTGCTGTGTGTTTATTTAATCATCCACTTGGCGGGAAACCTTACCCTCTTTGGTGGTCCTGATTTTTTTAACAGCTATGTTAAAGCATTATCTGCTTTTAAGCCTCTCGTTCGAACCATTGAAGTTATTTTATTATTTATATTTGGTGGTCACATTATTAACGGTATACGTCTTTCACTTGAAAACCAAAAAGCAAAAACAGTAAAATATGAATCGAATCGTGCCGGAAACAATAGTACTGTATCCTCACGAACCATGGCAATAACAGGGACCGTCCTTCTTGTTTTCCTAATTACACACCTATCTACCGTGTGGTATAATTTTCAAATAGAACACGAGAGTGGCCGTTTCTTTGCAATTATTACGGGGTCAAGAATAGGGTTGGAAAATACTCTAATTGCAGTTTTATATGGTGTAGCTATGATTATACTTGGGTTTCATCTTCGCCATGGTTTTCAATCAGCATTTCAAACTTTTGGACTTCGATATAATCGGTACGGAAAATTAATTGAAATAATTTCTGTATTATTCTGGCTCATTATTCCAGCGGGATTTTTATCGATTGTTATTTATTTTGGATTTATGGAAGGTGTAAAATAAGATGGCAATGAATTCTAATACCCCCGGGGGTCCGCTAGCTGAGAAATGGACAAAACATAAATTCAATCTAAACCTTGTCAACCCCGCGAATAAAAGGAAGTATAATATCATCGTCGTTGGTACAGGGTTGGCTGGTGCCTCAGCTGCTGCTTCTTTTGCTGAACTTGGGTACAACGTTCAAGCTTTTTCTTATCACGAATCCCCGCGGCGGGCCCACAGTATTGCCGCCCAAGGTGGAATCAATGCTGCAAAAAACTATCCCAATGATGGCGACAGTGTACATCGCCTTTTTTATGATACGATCAAGGGTGGAGATTACCGCGCCCGCGAAGCTAACGTTTATCGTTTGGCTGAAATCAGTAATAATATTATTGACCAGTGCGTTGCCCAAGGAGTTCCTTTCGCCCGGGAGTATGGTGGTCTTTTAGATAATCGCTCTTTTGGTGGCGCCCAGGTTTCTCGTACATTTTATGCTCGCGGACAAACCGGGCAACAATTGTTATTGGGCGCATATTCTGCCCTCATTCGTCAAATGGGGAAAGGAACTGTTCAGTTTCATCCACGCCATGAAATGTTGGATTTGGTTCTGGTGGATGGTGAAGCAAAAGGAATTATCACCCGAAATTTGGTGACTGGTGAAATTAATCGTCACGCTGCCAATGCTGTTGTGTTAGCAACCGGAGGATATGGAAATGTGTTTTATCTTTCAACGAACGCCATGGCCAGTAATGTAACTGCTGCTTGGCGCGCCCATCGCCGTGGTGCATATTTTGCTAATCCATGTTTTACACAGATTCATCCAACCTGTATTCCTGTCTCTAGCGATCACCAATCAAAATTAACTCTTATGAGCGAAAGCCTAAGAAACGATGGGCGTGTTTGGGTTCCAAAGAAAAAAGGCGACAATCGTAATCCTGCTAACATTCCAGATGAAGATCGTGATTATTATTTAGAAAGGCTTTACCCTTCTTTTGGAAACCTTGTTCCAAGAGATGTGGCCTCCCGTCGCGCCAAAGATATGTGCGATAAAGGTCACGGTGTAGGCGAAACAAGATTAGCCGTTTATTTGGATTTTGCCGATGCAATTAACCGACTGGGGCGTAATGCCGTTTCAGCTAAATATGGTAACCTGTTTGATATGTATCAACAAATCACTGGTGAAAATCCATATGAAACACCCATGCGAATTTATCCTGCTGTTCATTATACAATGGGTGGGCTGTGGGTCGACTATAACCTCATGAGTAATGTCCCTGGATTATTCGTATTGGGAGAAGCCAATTTTTCGGACCATGGAGCCAACCGATTGGGTGCTTCAGCCCTAATGCAAGGACTCGCGGATGGTTATTTCGTTATTCCTCAAACCATCGGTAATTATTTATCTAAAAAACTTAACGAAACAATATCAACTGATGATTCTGCTTTTGAGTCTACAGAAAACGATGTAATGGCGCGTGTTGATAAAATTCTATCTATCAACGGTTCCCGAACCGTTGATGATATTCACAAGGAACTCGGTAAACTACTTTGGGAAAACGTGGGTATGTCCAGAAACAAATCCGGCCTTGAGCTGGCAATTAAAAAAATTCCCGAACTACGTGATCAATTTTGGAATAATGTACGAATCCCTGGTAGCAATGAGTCCCTTAATCCCGAATTAGAAAAAGCCGGTAGGCTGGCTGATTTCCTTGAATTGGGTGAAACCATGGCGCGCGATGCCCTCAGTCGGGAAGAGTCTTGCGGCGGGCATTTTAGAGAAGAACATCAAACAAAAGAAAATGAAGCGCAAAGAGATGATGAAAATTATCGCTATGTAACCGCCTGGGAATACCAAAATGGCAATGTACCGGTTCACCATAAAGAAGAATTAAATTTTGAAAATGTGTCCCTGACCACGCGGAGTTATAAATAATGCAAATAACTTTAAAAGTATGGCGACAAGCAGATGCGAATTCTACCGGAAACTTTGTTTCTTACAAAGTAGATAATATAACAGAAGACATGTCATTCTTTGAAGTGTTGGACATGCTAAACGATACTTTGGTATGCAACGGAGATGACCCCATAGCCTTTGACCATGACTGCCGAGAAGGAATTTGTGGAACCTGTGGTGTATTTATGGACGGTCGTGCTCATGGCCCTCTTCGCGGTGTCACCTCCTGTCAGGTTCATATGCGTAGTTTTACGGATGGACAGGAAATTGTACTTGAGCCCTGGCGCGCCACGGGATTTCCCATAATAAAAGATTTAGTTGTAGATCGTTCTTCTTTTGACCGCATTATGGAATCGGGTGGTTATGTATCTGTAAGCACTGGCGGTACAGTTGATGCCAATGCCCTACCAATCGCAAAAACTGACGCAGATGAAGCATTTGATGCGGCAGCTTGCATCGGCTGCGGCGCTTGCGTAGCCACATGTAAAAACTCGTCCGCTATGCTGTTTGTTGGGGCAAAAGTGTCCCAATATGCGCTCCTCCCCCAAGGCCAGCCTGAGGCAAAAGAGCGGGTCCTCAATATGGTTGCAACCATGGATAACGAAGGATTTGGAAACTGCACCAATACGGGCGCTTGCGAAGTTGAGTGTCCAAAGGAAATTTCTCTAGAACATATTGCCCGGATGAATCGAGAATTTTTAA
Organism: Candidatus Neomarinimicrobiota bacterium; assembly: GCA_018647265.1. Classification (NCBI taxonomy): domain Bacteria; kingdom Pseudomonadati; phylum Fidelibacterota; species Fidelibacterota bacterium. The sequence continues at coordinate 3,418 of JABGTK010000056.1, forward strand.
AGTCCAGCCTCGGTTAAAACAATTACCCAAACTTCTTAAAAAGAAAAAGCCCCCCGGTTATCAGCGCTTAATAGCGACAGATAAAATTGGGGGGCTTTTTTAATTGCTTAATCTTTAACTAGCTTTTTAGCCTAAAATTTACGGGAATAGAAATCCA
>JABGTK010000057.1 GCA_018647265.1 Candidatus Neomarinimicrobiota bacterium
ATTAGCGAATCGAGAATGGTTTGTCCTTTTACTGGCAACATTGTTTCTATATTTGGTTACTTCCACGGGGATGGTGATTTCTACTTATTATTTTAAATATTACGTGGGGGATCAACTAATCAACTTCCCGGGGATCGAAGGCTCTTTCGGATTTGCGGAACTCACATCATTATTTAATTCTTTGGCAATGATCTTTAGTATCATTGGAGTGCTTTGTGTAAAGTGGTTTGTGGATCGGTATGGGAAGAAAAAGACATTTGTTCTATCCTTGAGTGTGGGGGCTGGAACCATGTTACCCTATTATTTTTTAACACCGGAAAGTCTATGGCTCATCATGGTGCTGAAGATCATAAGCTCATTTGCATTGGGACCAATTTCTGTCATCCTTTGGGCCATGTATGCTGACACGGCAGATTTCAGCGAGTGGAAGACAGGAAGACGCGCCACTGGTTTGGTATTTTCTGCTTCAACCATGTCGCAAAAAATTGCATGGGCATTGGGTACAGCACTTTCAGGATGGCTCCTAACATCTATTGGCTTTGAACCAAATGTTGAGCAATCGGAACAAGTGATTGCCGGTATTAAGGCATTAATGAGTACCATCCCTGCTACTGCAGGATTGATATCAATAATAATGATTTTGTTTTACAAGTTAGATCGAAAAAAGATGAATAATATTGAACAAGAATTACAAGTAAGAAGAGGTGCAATTGATGAGTAAAGTTAATATTCCATGGGAAGATCGTCCTGAAGGGAATAATGATATTGTATGGCGGTATTCTCAGAATCCCGTAATCGGGCGTTATCATATTCCCAGTTCAAATAGCATTTTTAACAGTGCTGTTGTATCATTTGAAGATGGCTTTGCAGGTGTATTCCGTTGCGACAATAAAGCAGTGCAAATGAATATCCATGTTGGTTTCAGCAAGGATGGCCTCGATTGGGATATAAACAATAACCCAATCAAAATGAAGAATGGAAATTCAGACATGATCCATTCGGAATATAAATATGATCCACGAGTCGTATTCATTGAAGACCGTTATTGGATCACATGGTGCAACGGATACCACGGCCCAACAATTGGCGTTGCATATACATATGATTTTAAATCTTTTCATCAGTGTGAAAATGCCTTTCTTCCTTTCAATCGGAATGGTGTGTTATTTCCAGAAAAAGTGGATGGGAAATACGTGATGCTCAGCCGGCCAAGCGGTCCCGGTCATAATAATTATGGTGATATTTATCTCAGTTATAGTCCCGATATGAAATACTGGGGTGAACATCGCATTGTAATGAAAGTGGCTAATTGGAATGATTCGGGATGGCAGACAGCGAAGATTGGTGCAGGGACGGTCCCAATCAGAACGGATGCTGGTTGGCTCATGTTCTACCACGGTGTTTTGGAATCTTGTAATGGTTTTCGTTATGCCATGGGTGCCGCATTGCTGGATTTAGAAAGTCCTGATAAAGTATTGTATCGTTCTAAATCCTATTTGCTCGGTCCGGCAGTGGATTATGAATTAATGGGCGACGTACCAAATGTGGTATTTCCTGTAGCCTCTCTCCACGATGATGATGGAAAGGTTGCCATTTATTATGGCGCAGCCGATACAGTCACAGCTATGGCTTTTTGCAAGATAGATGAGGTAATTGCGTTCTTAAAAGACAATTCACTTTAATTAGAGAATCAATCCATGAAAAAATTATTTCCAATAATATTTTTGATACTCGCATTAATTGGATGCTCAAAATCAGGTTCATCTAACAATAAATATGTAGATCCATTTATTGGCACCGGTGGCCATGGGCATACTTATCCTGGCGCAACAGTGCCTTTTGGAATGGTTCAACTCAGCCCTGATAATGGTACACAAGGGTGGGATTGGTGTTCAGGATATCATACCACAGATAGTGTTATTGTTGGTTTCAGCCACACGCATCTTAGTGGTACAGGGATTGGGGACCTCTATGATATTTCAATAATGCCCCATGTTGGTGATGCAGACCTCACACAAATTGTTGGTGATTATAAAGAATTGAATTATAGTTCAACATTTTCTCATGATAACGAATCAGCTGAACCGGGTTATTATTCAGTTCTCCTTGATAAAGGTAAAATACAAGTGGAACTCACAGCCACTGAGCGAACGGGGTTCCATCGCTATATTTATGGTGATGATGGCAATGCCCAAATTGTTTTGGATTTAGGCTATGCTCAGAATTGGGATCGTACCATGGATACCCAATTGAACATTGAAAATGACAAACTCATCACTGGATACCGTTTCTCCAAAGGCTGGGCTAATGATCAAAAAGTATTTTTCGCGATACAATTTTCAAAATCAATTGTGAATGAATCTACCATTAAAGACGAAATTAAAGTTTTGGATGGTAAAGGGATAGAGAAGCCTGTTAAAAGATCTAAAGCCAAATTTAATTTTAATCTATCGGGTGACCGAGAATTA
>JABGTK010000058.1 GCA_018647265.1 Candidatus Neomarinimicrobiota bacterium
CAAACCCTTTTAAGTGACATCACGCTCATCTAAAATCACTACAATCGTCGGCGCCCAGTGGGGTGACGAAGGCAAGGGAAAAATCACCGATTTCTTTGCCGGCGAATCCGACTACGTGGTCCGTTTTCACGGCGGCAACAATGCCGGCCATACCATTATCGTGGATGGTAATACTTTCAAACTTCATCTTATTCCTTCCGGAATTGTCTATGGCGAACCTATGTCCATTATTGGCAACGGCGTTGTGGTCGATCCCAAAGCATTGCTCGATGAAATTGCGTATGTGAAAGAAAAAGGGATTGATCCCAAACTCATGGTAAGCGATCGGGCACATGTGATTATGCCTTATCATATTGCCATGGATGGTGCGCTTTCTGGACATCAAGGAAATTTAGCTGCCGGCAGCACGCGTCGTGGGATCGCCCCAGTTTATGCTGATAAAATGTTCCGCAACGGTATTCGCATGATTGACCTTTTAGAGCCGGACGTCTTTCGAGAAAAACTTGAAAAAGGATATGCTTTTTGTAAAAGCATTATAGAAAAAACGCTCAATCAATCTTTAGATATTTCCATTGATGAAATTTTTGATACTTATTCTGATTATGGTCAAAAATTGAAATCCTATATTCATGATACATCGGTGATTTTATACAAAGCACACAAATCAGGGAAATCCATTTTATTCGAAGGCGCACAAGGCATATCGTTGGATGTGGACCACGGCGTTTATCCTTACACCACTTCTTCTAATACAGCCGCGGGACATATTTCCACAGGAACTGGCGTAAGCTTTAGAGATATTGATCGAATCATCGGCGTTACAAAAGCATATTTAAGTCGCGTGGGAGAAAGTCCTTTACCGTCAGAAATTCATGGTGAAGAAGCGAAAATGTTACGGGATAAAGGTGGGGAATATGGCACAACAACCGGACGGCCACGGCGTGTAGGTTGGCTCGATCTCGTTCAAGTGCGACAAGCAGTCCGAGTGAATGGACTTACAGAAATCGCCCTGACAAAATTAGATATATTAAATGGATTTGACGAACTACCCATTTGTGTCGCTTACGATGTGAATGGAAAACGCATCACCGAAATGCCTGCAAGTTTGACCGAATACAGAAATGCAAAACCTATTTATGAATCACTTCCGGGATGGGGAAACCTTCCTGAAAAGATTTGGAATAAAGGCTACGACGCCATGCCCCAAACTTTAAAAGACTATATTTTATTTATTGAACGTCAAGTGGATTGCCCTGTGAAAATTGTATCGGTGGGGCCCCAACGCCACGAGACTATCATACGATAGTTGCCGCAGAGATGCAAAGACCACAAAGAAATGACTAAAGAAGAAATCAATAAACTTTCTGAAAGTGTCATTGGCTGTGCGATTGAAGTCCATCGGCGACTTGGTCCCGGTCTTTTGGAAAGCGTCTATGAGAAAGCTCTTTGCATTGAACTTAAACGGGAAGATATCGCATTCGAAAAACAAAAAACATTACATGTAACTTATCGCGGAGAACCGGTTGGGGATTTCAGGGTTGATGTTTTAGTTGATGAATCAATCGTTTTGGAGTTAAAAAGCGTAGAAAGACATGATCCGGTCTTTGAAGCTCAAATTTTATCTTACTTAAAATTGGGTGATTATCGTTTAGGCTTATTAATAAATTTCAATTCAACATTATTAAAAAACGGGATTAAACGCTTTGTTAATAATCTATAGATTGCCAAGGAGAAACGTTTTTAATTTAAATAATGTTTTAATTAATTCTTTGAGCTCTCTGCGTCTTTGCGGCTAAATAAATTGGCATTCACAAAAGAAATTATCGACTTCGCCGGGCTCTCTGATTCTAATATCAAAGCCACACTCGTCGAGCTCAATATTCCACTCACAATTGAAGAAGCTCTCAAAATTCAGAACGATATGCTGGGGCGCGCACCATCTCTTGCTGAACTGATTTTATTTTCAATTCAAGGCTCTGAGCACTGTTCCTACAAAAGTAGCAGAAACCATTTAAAACAATTTACCACGGAAGGGCCCGATGTGGTTTTGGGCGCTAAAGAAGATGCAGGTGTTATTGCAATCGCCACAGATAAAAATGATCATCGCTGGTGTATTGTTATGAGCCACGAATCCCACAATCATCCATCTCAAATTGTGCCTTACGAAGGCGCTGCAACCGGTGTGGGCGGCAATGTGCGAGACGTATTATGCATGGGCGCAGAAGTGATTGCAGTCACCGATTCATTCCGATTTGGTGATATTAAAAATAATAAAACCAAATGGATTCATGATGGTGTTGTTGCCGGTGTTGCCGGCTATGGAAATCCACTGGGTATTCCCAATGTGGGCGGCGATTTATATTATCATGAAGGATATAACGAAAATTGTTTGGTCACTTTGGTTACACTGGGCATTGTAAAAGAAGAAAATATTATTCACTCTTACGCACCAAAAAATGCAGAAGGTTTTGACTTAATTTTACTAGGGAAACCCACAGACAATAGCGGATTCGGTGGCGCCAGTTTTGCATCATTAGAATTGGAAGAAGAAAAGAAAGAGCAAAATAAAGGGGCCGTTCAAGAGCCCAACGCCTTTTTGGAACGGCATCTGCTGAAATCTTCCTATGCGCTCTTTGATATCTTGAAAGGAAAAGGATTAATAAACAATGTCGGTTTCAAGGATTTGGGTGCTGGCGGTGTGGCGTGTGCCAGTGTGGAATTGGCAGAAACATCCGGCTATGGTGCTGAAGTTTGGATGGATAAAATTCATATCGGCATGGATGGCTTACATCCGTCCGTTTACCTTTGCAGTGAAACCCAAGAGCGGTTCATGTGGGTGTGCTCGCCGGAAATTACACCACTGATTTTAGACCACTATAATAAAGTATTTGACCTTCCCGGGGTAAGTGAAGGCGCTCGCGCATCTGTCGTTGGAAAAATCCGAAATGATGGTCGGTATATTGTGCACAATGGTGATGAAGAAATTGTGAACGCAAAAGCAAAAGAAGTAACGGAAGGCTTTTTATATGACCGCCCATTTGAAGCAAAAGAATCAAATTTTTCTGAACCC
>JABGTK010000059.1 GCA_018647265.1 Candidatus Neomarinimicrobiota bacterium
GGGTTGAAGGGGTTGGGGTAATTCGCATTCAAAGCATATGTTCCCGGAATTGGTTCATTTATACTTGTTATTTCATCCCTCATTTTTAAAAAGGTTTCACCCCAAGTAGACACTATATTCGAATAACTGGACATACCATTGCTATTCACTGCTTTTACCCTGTATATATAATTCCCAGTTGCCACAGCCTGACTTGTTATAAATACGCCAAAATCGATGAATGAAGTATTAGACGTAGATCCAATAACTTGAAATGTGCACGGGTTGTAATACCCCTCACATCGATAAATATTATAAGATGTCGCGTCGGAACTTCCATTCCACGTTAATTGGGGGTTCTGCATTATTGAGCCTTGGTTTGTCATGCTTAACCCTGTGGGTGTAGCGGGACATGTTGGGCATGTTGATAACAGCGTTACTACAGGAATACCATGGTTAGTTTGAAAAGCCTGCTTTATTGAAGCGTAATTCGGAGTACCATTAAATATATTGCCATCATTATCGTCAGCTAAGGCAATATTATCAGCGAATTGTTCAAATGTAAAAGCCAAAGGTTCGTATTGTAAAGCATCAAACACCAACTCATTAACGAAGCTATCATCACCAATGAGACCTCTTAAATCCCAACATGCCCCTCCAATAATAGTCCCTAATATATGTACGTCAGAATATGGATTCAATTCTTCCCCAAACCACTTCAGATTATTTTGCAAACTCCTTTCTCTTGTTGTAATAAATTGAGGAAATATACTTAAATAACCATGTTGAGGATCAAGCGTAATTGCAGATGCAAAATAATCGGCTATTCCTTCATCAATTGCCATAAATTCAAAATTATATGGTTGATATGAACTATAAATTTTGTTAAAAACTAAATGTGTATATTCGTGATAGGAAACATCACTTACACCACCCCAAAATACATTATTCGAAGTACCATAATCAATTTAGGTAGTTCCTATCGCCTGGCCTGTAACGCTCGACCCACCGTTTATACCTACCGCAACAGGTCCAACCATGATATTAAATGGAGGTTCACTAAAAAAATCCATAACCTTAGATAAGTGCCACCAAACGTTCATACCAATGTTTTTACTGGTTGTATTTGGAGAATTATCCATTTCCCAGGTGTAATTATAGTTATAACCATTTAATGTTACATTTCTCATCAAATTGTTCCCTGCACCGGTGATTTCCATATTTCCATTGCCTAATAGGAGATTTAAATCATAAGGGGGGAAATCTTCAATGTATATAGAGTAATATCCATTTTCATCTGTAAGATCCATCCAAATCTCAAAATTAGGGAATTCACCCAAAAATGTTGTTATTAATGTTCTTGACTTCAGTCCTACAGGAGCTAATACTTTAGGTTCATAATAATCACGTGGCCAATAATATTGTTGAAGCCTGCCTGTGACATTATAGAATTCACTTACCTCAGGGTACTGTTTGATTATTGAACCATTATTTGCATCTATAAAAATTGATTCCGCCCAATGGCCGGACATTAAACGAATATGATATGCAAGGAAATAAGTAAAATTTTTATCATTTTCAATTGGGAGAATAATCAATTCAATGTCAGGTTCTCCTACAAGAGTATCGGTTTGTTCTAATTTCAGAAATCTATTCACAGCTATTTCCAAAACATTTTCCTTTGCAAGGCTTGGAACAGTACTCATTTTTACGTCAGGGAAATATTTAATCCCAACCAATTGTACATTTCCGTTATTTGAAACAGTAAAGCCAAATTTTGAGCCAAAGACAAGAATATCATCAACAATTTGCACAAAACTAATATGCCACTTACCTTTTCGGTTCTCGGCTCTTTCGAGTTTTAAAGTACTGGGATTTATTTTAAATATCCCCTTATTTTCCTTAATGAATGTATTTGAGAGCCCTTTGATATTTATTTCAGAAATCATTCCATATCTATTGAAATTTCCAATCAATCCCTTCACTCTCTCTGGAAAACCTGTTTTGGGGTTATATTTTATTTTAATATCATGTTGATCAATCGATTTTGAATCGACCCAATCATGTTGACCGTATGATATCCCGGTTACAATGACTAAACCCAAAACGAGCCCAATAACAGCGCATTTAATCTCTCGTTTGCTTTTCATGATTATCTCCTATTATTTTAAAGTGAAAGGACCCTACCGCCAATCAATCACAATATTATTATAAGTATCATTTTCCGTCAACCTTGTTTCAATTCCCGTTACTAAGTCTAAAACATAAATCTCCTTAGGACTAATACCCCCTGTATTTTGTTTTATTTTTGAATAGGTTATTTGGGTGCCATCAGGGGACCAGGCTAAATGACCATACCAATAGCTATTTTCTCCACTTGTAAGCCGCTTAAGACTATCTCCTTCAACTGTCATAAGGTGAATTTGTCCTCCTTCAACGTCATCACTTGGGATCATATAGGCAATATAGTTCCCATCCGGAGATAACCTCACACTCTGGTCATTAAAATTAAAATTTGCTAAATACTTTTTTTCTTCAGCAAGTACATTAAATAATATCAAATCCTGTTCACCAATATTTAGTTTTCCCATCGTATCATAAGTTATTCGTTGCTGGTGCATTAAAAAAGATGATACATTAATTGAACTAATGTCAAATAAATGATACCAATAATTTATTAATGGATTGAAACCCTCATATCCCTCGATCCAAAGCACATCTTTTTCATCGGTAAAAATATCCAGTTTTTTAATCTCCGTACTATTCATCCATGGTTGATTTGTAATATAATAGATATGTGTACTACTTGGTGACCAGACAAATTCATGCCCTTCTTCATCTAATCGGGTGCGTTTTAAAGGATTATCCAAATCGATTAAATACATGGGATAATAGTCACTTATCTCATTTGGAAATGATCTTAAAATTATTTTGGTTTTATCAGGGCTCCAACGCCCACCCCAATAATTTACAGCATTTATTCCATGTTTATCTTTATTCGAACTGGTAATCACCTTTAAATCCGTACCATCGGACCTCATCACGCATATTTCACTATTTTTATTTGTATTTCTAATGAACATTATATAATCCCCATCATTCAAATCAATGAGGCCGACTGGGGTTTTATTACATGAATCAAAAATAAATAGAGTTGAAAAAATGATTGTGGAGATGATTAATCGCTTGTGAATAAACATGACGTATGAATATTACATACCGAACCAAGAATTATACAATAGAGTAAACACCCTATATTTGCATAAGTAAATGTACTTATTCATTTTATTCATTTTTTGCTCTCAAGATTATGCAATATCCTTTCTTTAAAAAGAGCCAAAAGGATTAAATTTGTCATGACCTATTTCAAAAGTACCATCTTAAGCGTTTCAGTAAAAATCTGCCCACTTTCTTTTGATTTAGCAGTCAACTTAAACAAATAAATACCAGCCGGTACTTTGTTACCATTCTTATCCGTGGCATTCCAGGTTTTGCGTTTATAGCCTGCAGATTCATTCCCATTAGTCCAACGAGTTACTTCATTGCCCCTCAAATCATAAATGACAAGTGTGACAGAACTGGCTTCCGGCAACTCATATTTAATTGTGGTTATGGGATTGAAGGGGTTGGGGTAATTCGCATCCAAAGCATAGGCTTCGGGAATAGGATTGATTTTATTGGCGAATTCATCTCTTTGTTTATAATAACTTTCGCCCCAGACTGAAGCAGTATTAGAGGGGGATGATTCTCCCACATTATTAACAGCTTTAACCTGATAAATATATTCATCAGAATTCCAGTAATATTGATTTAATATAAATACTTCGTCATCTGTATATGTTGTGGATGTTGTACTGCCAATTAAGTCCCAAGGCGGAGCGTAACTCTCCTGACGGTAAACATTATAAGAAGTGGCCCCTGAACTTGCCCACCATTGAAGATCTGGGTGATTCCCGTAATGAGTAGGGTTGGTAATGATGAGATTGGTAGGAGCAGAAGGTGCTGTTTGAGTTATTGATAACAAGGCTGAATATGCATTAATACGGCCATAGCCATATTCTTGTGTATAATTACTACCGTTCATGGCAGGTACTTTATCTGCTGTATTACGTATAATATTTCCTAATTCGGTGTTTGTAAGTGTTGGGTCAACCGAAAGTAATAAAGCCGCTAATGCTGCAACATGGGGTGCGGCTGCGGATGTACCGTTGAAATATGGATAGTAATTATCGCTGCTTTTCCCATCTATTCCAACAAGATCTGTTGTTGGAATAGATACACCCGGCGCCACGACATCTAATTCATTACCATAACAGCTCTCCCAATCTCCTGGCAAATAATTTGGGTCAGCACCATCACCATCCTTTTTTCGAATATCAAGTTTTGTAGTTGCTCCAACTGCAATTACATTTGGTTTATTGGCAGGGAATTGTACATTTGTACTATAATTTGCATTCCCAGATGAAAACACAACTAAAGCACCTGCTGCCACAGCGATATCAATACTTGCACCTAAATCAGCATGAATAGTTTTTGAATTAAAACTACCGTTAATTATTTTTACATTTTTTTCTACCGCTGCCCATTCAATGGCCTCTGCGGCTGCACTGTTACTGATACCACCACCAGTCGTAAAGGGATCTGGTCCAACCCTTAATGCCATTATTTTTACACCACTCGTGCCCCAACCACCAGCCATTCCTGAAACACCTATCCCATTATTTAATCCTGCGGCAATTATACCTGCAACGGCTGTACCATGGTAGTATCCCGTTTCAGGTGCTTCATCCTCACAACCCATAGTAAAACATTTACCACCAGGCCCGATATTATTAACTAAATCAGGATGTGAATATTCAACACCAACATCAACTACCGCAACCGTAACATTATTTGAACCCGTTGTAATATCCCATGTTTCGGGCATTTTTATTCTCTCCAAATTCCAATGCAATTCCTGAGAATAGTAATCATCATTAGGCGTCTCATGTGTCGAAAGTCTAGAATAAGTATTCATAAATACATATTCAAAAGCTTTAGTATTATATAATCTTTTTCCATTATCAAATGCGTTTTGATTCTCCGGAACTAATAATTCGTAGAACCCTCCAGCGTAGGGACCTCTAACTATTTTTAAATGTTTTAAACCAAATTTTGAGAAATTGAATCCTTTGATTGTATTTCCTTTTTTAAATTTTACGATAATGTGCCTGACATCCACTTGGTCGCCTTTCCTGCCATCAGCATTAGTGTACCATCTTTCGCCCCATTTTCCATACTTATTATCTCCAACAGATTTCACCTCAATCTGAGCCTGGAGAAGACTAAAACAAACAATCCCGACTCCAACCAAATATA
>JABGTK010000060.1 GCA_018647265.1 Candidatus Neomarinimicrobiota bacterium
AACCTGCGCGCCTGAAAAGGTACCAATATTTTGTATGTAGTAACTCATCTATTCTTAACGTCTAAAGTGCCGAGAAATTGGTCTTATTCCCCCATAAACGGCAAGAACAAAATGGCCTTAATTGAATTAGAATAAGGATAAGGATAAACTATCTGATTCTTCTATGGGCAGGATGCATTCTTTTTGATTGTTTCTCGGAGAATTGACCAGGGTGGATACCTGAAAAAATTGGAGTGAATTGGAAAAAGGTTTCAATAGTTCCATGGCATCGGGGATTGCGGTATTATGTACTTGGAGCCATTTATTAATACTGTCCTGTTTTAAAATAACCGGCATGCGATGGTGGATATCTTCTAATGAAGGTGCTGGCGTTGTGGTAATGACGGTATAACTGAAAACACTTTCGCCGGAATCATTTTTCCATGTATCCCAAAGACCTGCCATGGCCAAAAGTTTATTCTCTGGATGATGAATATAATATGGGATTGATTTGCTCGATGTTCGCTTCCATTCAAAATAGCCATCGGTAATTACAACGCATCTTTTGCGGGGGACCAAGTTTTGAAAAGATGGTTTTTGTAAAAGGGTTTCAGCGCGAGCGTTGATCAATCTTGATCCAATGGTTTGATCTTTGGACCAATTGGGAATGAGGCCCCATTTCATATGTTTCACCCGACGGCCCATATGGTCAATCATGACAGGAGAATTTTGAGTCGGGGCAATATTAAAGCTGGGAGAATAAAGATCGGAATCCTGCCATTCTTCAATGGCCATTTCTTCAATGATGGATTGCATATCCCGAGTGAGTGTTTTACGTCCGCACATAGGTTGAATTTACAAATAAAAGTGGGCCCACCGGGATTCCCCGCCTGCCCTCCCGTTGGTCGGGAGCGGGCTGGGAACCCAAACGAAATTAATTCTACATTTATTTATTTTCAAAAGTGAGTGGGCCCACCGGGATTCGAACCTGGAACCTACGCATTATGAGTGCGGTGCTCTAACCGTTGAGCTATGGGCCCAAAAAGGGCGAGGAATTTAAGATTTTATTTTTAAGTCTTTAACTTTTTTCATCCAAACTTTTTTCCCAAATCCTGTCTTGTAATACTTTTCTCTATGTCGGGCAGAAACACGATCTTGGAATTCCTCTGATAAGAGTAAGTCAAAAGGTGCATAGTTTCGCGTAGATTTTACCTTTTTTTCATTATGCTTATTAAATCGGATTTTAACATTCGAAGACATACCAACATAATGCCAATCCTTAATTTTGGATTTTAATATGTAAACATAATATTTCATTTTTTTATGCTCCCCACCTGCCCTCCTGAAAGTCGGGGGTGGGCAGGTAACCTTTTGAGCTACTCGCCAGACCTTGATTGAAAATCAAGCTGTCTGGTGGGCCCAAAAAGGGCGAGGAATTTAAGATTTTATTTTTAAGTCTTTAACTTTTTTAGCCCATTTTTTAAATAAATTAAGATTGCTTTATTTGTAGAAAACATAAATCTGTGTCTCTACAATTGTTTTTTTACGTCATCTAAAATTGATTGGAATTGATCTGTATTTTCAAAAATATTGAAATGGTCCGTTTCAATTGTCATGACAGAAATATCTTTTAATTCGTTTATCCACTTGTCATAAGCCACATTCAATTGGTGCAAATATTCCGGATCAATAGAATTTTCATAATCACGTCCCCGTGAATGAATCCGCGTTTGAAGCGTGTCGGTGGAGGCCTTCAAATAAATAATCAAATCTGGCTGGCGTAAATAGCCTGTCATAATACTAAATAAATCCTGGTAGTTTTGCCAATCACGGTCATCCATTCGATTCATTTCATGGAGGTTTCTGGCAAAGATTTCTACATCTTCATAAATGGTACGATCCTGAATCACTCCCCCATTATTATGTGCAATATTTCTTTGACCTTTAAAACGATGGTGAAGAAAATAAATCTGAAGGTTAAAACTCCAACGTTTCATGTCGCCATAAAAATCACTGAGGTATGGATTATCAGCTACAGATTCATAAATAGGGGACCATCCAAATGCTTGCGCCATTTTTTCTGTGAATGTTGTTTTTCCGACACCGATATTTCCCGCCAAGCCAACAAAAGGATGACTTTTCATTTTTGATAAACTTTCCATGTTGTTTCCAACAGTGTCCTTAAATCGGAATATTCAGCTTTCCATCCCAATTGATCAAAGGCCAGAGTTGTGCCGGCAAAAAGTTTTGCAGGATCGCCGGCACGACGATCAACTATATCATAAGATATTTCCTGTCCGGAAATTTCTTTCGCCAACTTGATTACATCTAAAACGGAGTGGCTTTCTCCTGTAGCAAGATTCACTGTTAGACTTTCGTTTTCATGCAAATATTCTATAGCCTTCAGGTGGGCCGAAGCCAAATCAGAAACATGGATGTAATCCCGCACACCAGTGCCATCGGGGGTGTCATAGTCATTCCCGAATATTTGCATTTTTTCACGGACTCCCGATGCCACTTCCATAACAATAGGAAGCAAATTAGCAGGATTTTTTTCTAAAGATTTGAGGCGACCTTTTGGGTCATAACCTGCTGCGTTGAAATAACGCAAGGCGGCAAACTTTAATCCTTTCAATTCACCATACCACTTTAAGATGCGTTCAATTTCTAGCTTGGTGAAGCCATAATAATTGATGGGATCCAAAGAGTGATTTTCATCCAAAGGTAAATATTGGGGATAACCATAAACGGCAGCGGTAGAAGAAAAAATAAATTTATCCACACCACGGTCAATCATGGCATTCAGAAGTGAAATTGTACCTGAAATATTATTGCGAGAATATTTCCCCGGCTCAACCATAGATTCGCCTGCAGCCTTGAAAGCTGCCAAATGAACGACAGCTTCTACGTCATTTAATACATTGTTCAGGTCATCATTGTTCAGCGTTGATCCCTGGACAAATTCAGCACGAGAGTCCACCGCTTCACGATTTCCTGTGGAGAGATCATCCAGAACAACTACTTCATATCCTGCCTCACACAGGTCCAATACAACATGGGAGCCAATATAACCAGCACCCCCCGTAACTAATATTTTCATATACTAATTTTCTTTCTTTGGGATAATTCTACGCTCAATGACCTCACCCTTGCTGTTAATTAGAGAAATAACCTTTTCAACATCCTTGGGATATTCATAAGCAACTGCATTTTTCATAATACCATTTTCATTGTAATAGGTAATTCGGAGAGGTTTTTTATTGATAGTGAATCGCACGGTATGACTTCCCACTAATAGTGAATCCGCACGATAATATTTAGACCGAAACCCATTTTTACCATAACTGAATTGATAATAATAATAGAGATTCTCAAATTGATCTAAAACACGCACACCTTTTGTAATTCCCTCCTTATTGAAATTATATCGGGCAATCCACCCAGGGCGAATTGCACTTAGATCCGGAGCAAACAATTCACTATTCAGTTCTGACAAATTTCGGTTGGAATAAAATTCAATATCATATTCCGAAGATTTGCCCTCGTCATTCCAGCGCATATGGTAGGTCCATAATCTTTTACCGTGGCGATTAAAATAATCCACATCCCGGACCAATCCTTTTGCGTCGAGGGTAGCGCGGTAATGAGGTTTGCCCAGACCTTCCTTTTTAGTAATTCCTTCAATCAATTCCTGTTTTTTGGGATTCCAATTGCGGTAATAAAGTTTCAACCGGCTAGGCGATTTTACCTTTTTTCGACGTCCTTTATCCCAATTAGCCGGGACGAATTCTACACTTTTCAATTCACCTGAAGGATAATATACAGCCCGAAAATGGGACTCATTTTTTTTGACCGCTTCTTTTACTTCGCCACTTAAGATATTGGTACGATTCAAATCTGATGGAAATAATTTTATCGTAGAATCTGGCTGGCTAAAAATAGGGCACATGAATAACAAAATAATTGACGATCGAAATTTCACTTACATCAATCCCCAGACAATTAGACCAAAAGTGGCAAAAACCATTCCCAACCCAACCCAACTGCTGCTGGAAAGCCTTCGATCATATTCCAATGCTTCTGCTTCAATCGACCGGTAGCTTAAAACGACGCGTATCGTTTTCCCTTCTTCAACTAAAACGTCCTGCCGTGCCAATTTTATCATATCACGCATTTTTTTATTTTGGGAAATAGCTTGAGTGTTCACCATGGTTTGGGGCGGAAAATAACTCACTTGATGCCAACCTGGAGCAACTTGAACAGGATCCTTTACGGGGGAAGCGCCCACATGAAGACCATCCACATAAATGGGAATATTTTCTGTATCACAAAAAATATGAATCGCCGTAATTGGGCTTGGTTTTTCTTTCCAATCAATCTCTTGAGAAAAAAGAATCGTTCCAAACATTAGAAGAACTATGTGTTTAACCATTGACTTCTTTCTGCAATTGAATAACTTCCATCATTAATTCTGTAGAGTCATTACCAGCGTCTTCCATTTCACGGATTTTCATCCTTATTTCACGAATCTTTTCTTTAGTGGAAACTTTTGACATTGTTCTTAAACATTCCTCTGCCATTTGAAGCGGTAAGGTAGTTGTATCTTCTTCTTCCATCATAATTCTACTGATAACTTCACGTTCTTCTGATGAATCAAAATGTGCAATAATCTCCGCCGGATTTACCTCATTTTTGTCCATTAACAATTGAGCCAATTTTTTCAACTGTTCGTTTTTTAATCGATTGATATCCAGTTTTTCTTTAAGTAAAGCCTTTGCTTCTGCATCGTCGCCGGCCAATACTTTAATGATACCCAGTTCTGCCTTGGCATTTACTGTTGTAAAAAGTTTTGGTTTTGGATTGGCTTCCTCCGTTGGATATTGTGGTCGCTTTTTTCTTAATTGTTGAGAGAATAAGTGCACCATTTGATTTTCATCAACGCCGCCAGCTTGAGCCAATGATTTTATTAAAGCTTGCTGAATAATAGGATCAGGTATCCCAACCGCTTCTTTCAGAATTTCTTTAATCAAATTTGATCTTTCTGCAGAAGACATTTCTTTAAAATTTCTGGCTTTTAAATGGAACCGAAGAAGTTCCGATGCTTTGTCAATCCCATTTAATTTGAACCCGTCAGCACCATCACGCTGAACCCAATCGTCAGGATCAAGTCCTTCGGGAATTTCAATTACATGTGGTTCAACACCGCCTTTTAAAAGTACATATCCCGCCCTTAAAGCAGCGTTGATTCCTGCTGAATCGCCATCGTAAGCCAAATAAACTTTTGCGGTAAATCGACGAATTTGTTGAACATGCCGATCCGTAAAAGCAGTGCCGGATACGGCTACCACATTTTTGATTCCCGCTTGGAAAAGCTGGATCAAATCGGTATACCCTTCCACCAAAATTGCATAGCCTTCCTTCCGGATCGCATCCCGAGTAAGATGGAGGCCGTAGAATATTTCGCTCTTTCGGTAGAGGGGTGTTTCAGGTGAATTCATATATTTTGCTGGATCTTCTGTCCCGAATACACGGCCTCCAAAAGCAATCACTTTACCAGAAGAATTTGAGATGGGAAACATAATCCGTGCGCGAAAGCGATCATAAAATTCATTATTAGAAAAACCAAATAGTCCCGATTTTTCATAAACATCCCGGTTATATTTCTTCGGTTTTACTTTATTAACTAAAAATGAAGATTTCTCCGGGGCAAATCCAACCTTGAATAATTTGAGTGATTCTTCACTTAAGCCCCGATCGAGTAAATAATTTTTTGCATCAGTACCCATATCTGAAAACAATGTGGAATTGTATAGCGCCGCCGCACCTAAATGAATTTCATAAAGATTTTCAAAAAATTCTTTTGAGTCATCACCACCGCTGAAGTCTACATCAATCCCCAACTGGTTACCCAATTCCTGAAGCGCTTCAACAAAACTGATCTTTTCATACTCCATGATAAAATTCACCGCATTACCGCCGTTTCCACAACCAAAACAATGATAGATACCTTTCTCAGGCGCTACTGAAAAGGAGGGTGTTTTTTCATTATGAAAAGGACATAAACCAAAAAAGTTGCGCCCCCGTTTTTTTAAGTCAACATGGCGAGAGACAACATCCACAATATCAGCCGTATCTCGTATCCGATCGATAGTTTCTTGTGGAATCCTAGCCATTGTTATTTTCCATGGTATTCAAAAATTCACGGATTGTTTTTTCACCTAATTCTACAGGGTCTTTCCAATTAAATGTTGTAATAATATTTTTTCTTACATTAATTAATCGCTGCGCCAATTTGGATTGTTTCATTACAATGTTTGATGTATCCCGGTTGGGCAAAAGTTCAAACATCCAAAAAAATATCATTACAACCAAAAGACCTTTAATGATTCCAAAGGAAGTTCCCATTATACGATTTACCCATTTTGTACTTTTGGATAAAAATAAAAAATGAATCAATTTTGTGATAAAGCGGGTTAATAAAAGGACACCTGAAAAAATAATGATAAAACTAAGAACAAATAAAAGCCATACATCAACAGGAAGCCATACCATGAGAAAAGAACCCAAATCAACGTAAAGTCTCAGGGCAAAAACAGTGGCAAAAATAATGCCTAAAAGGCGGCCCATTTCTTCCACTAATCCCCGACGAAACCCGATCAAACCTATGGCAATTATAAAGAATGTTGCTAATGCGTCTATCATTCGTATAACGTTAACGGTTAGGATGCCAGATTAACTTTAACAATTTATCCTAAAATCTCTCGAACAAACTTCTGAGCTGTTTTTCCATCGATCAATCCTTTACCGCGCTTCATGACTTCCGGCATAACTTTGCCCACATCCGCCAAAGAAGAGGCGCCAATTTCATCTGCTACAGATTGCACAATATTTCTAATGTCATCTTCAGACATCATTTGGGGCAAGTAACTTTTTAATATTTCCATTTCAGCTTGCTCTGCTGCCGCAAGTTCTGGACGATTTCCTATTGTATATAATTCCACTGACTCTTTTCTTTGCTTCACCAACATTTGCAGCACTTTAACCTCTTCTGCTTCTGAAAGATCCTCGCGCTTTTCAATTTTTTTGTCTTTCAACTTTGCCAATGTTGTTCGCAATGCGCCAGATTTTTCCTTTTCGCCAGCTTTCATTGCAGTATACATATCACTTTGTATTTGATTAAATAAACTCATATTTTACTCATTATCTATTCGTTTCATGGCCATTAACAATCGATCATTGTCTGATTCAAAACCAATGAATCTGCGGCCCATTTTTTTTGCAATTACACCCACACCACCGGACCGTGCAAAGGGATCCACAATCCAATTCAGCTTAAAACTAGATGCTGTCAAAATTCGTTGAATCAATTGCTCTGGCTTATCCCCTTCCATTTTCACCGTTGTGCCTACTTGAATATCCATAATATCACTCCACAAATTGGTTACACCCATTTCAATCATATTGGCAGAATTCATACTATTTTCCCGATCGGTCACCGCCTCTTGGTTAAACATAAAATCGTTCGATTTTGTGGCAAACCAAGCATCAGAAACTCGATTAATCCAAGTCATGGGTTTGGATTGGTCTTTTGGTTGCGCATTGCGCCAGGTTATCCTGGTTTGAATATGAAAATCCGTACTGAGGAGTGAATGATACATCCCTGAAAATCGCCAGCCAGAAATTAAGTAAATGGCCCCGGTAGGTTTTAAAACGCGGGCGCTTTCTTTCAACCATTGTTCATTCCATTGAAAATATTCCTGGATGGTCATTGGGTTTCCCCTTTGTTCTGTTCCACGCCAAGGAGATTCGGGGGGATCGGCAATGATTAGATCAATTGAATTGTCTGGAATTTTTTTTAACCCATCAAGGCCCAATCCCAAAAAAACGCCTTCTCTCATTTTGTCAATGGTCATGGAAATATCTTCAGCTTTTTGAATTGCTGGGAGATATTTATTTAGATCATTGATGGATAAACCGCGGACGGCTTCAAGCGGATTGGTGAATAAGGGTTCGTTCTTCTCAATAGACATGGGGGAAAATTTAGGATAGCACAGCACTACAAAACAGGAATTCCATTCAATATTTTTAAGTTATAAATTTTATAATGCTACCAAAGAAAAAAGTCCTCTTTATTTGCACCGGGAACGCTTGCCGTTCTCAAATCGCCCATGGATTATTAATGGATATGGCCGGCGATCGGTTTGATGTATATAGCGCCGGCTCCCACCCCAGCCGCGTCCATCCCATGAGCATTGCCGTTATGGACGAATTCGGGATTGATATTTCTTATCATACATCAGATTATGTTGATGATTATCTTAATCAAGGAATCGATATTGCCATTACTGTTTGTGACAATGCCAACCAAATATGTCCATCATTTCCCGAAGAGGTTGAACGTATTCATTGGAGTATTGATGATCCTTTCCGAGGGTGGAATTTTGATACGAATCAAATGGATTCATTTCGTGAAACAAGAACGGAAATCAAAAGCCGTATTGAATCATTTATAGATTCACACTGATTTTTTATATTTGCTTAGACGAAACATTTTAGGCAGACTTCCCAGTTTTTCAATTGTTACTGAAACAACGCCAAAGGATTCTTCTACTTTTCCTCTGAGTAGGAATAAGTTTTCCCATAGCAAAAGATCGCTGTATTTCCGAAAAGCTTCGGGGAAAAGAACACATTCGTAAATATCCGTTTCATCCTCAAGTGTCAAAAATTCCATGGGATCCTTACTTTTCACTGTAGCCGTTTCCTTACGGGTAATGTAAACACCCGCTAAGTGGATGGTGCGCCCAATATATTTTGGCAAATCTTTGGCCTTCCGCACGCGGTCATTAATCATGGGCAAATAAGGCTCGAGAGGATGTTCTGAAATGGGAAATCCAAAAGATTCAATTTCCAGCCGTCGTTGATCTTCTTTGTCTATATTCTTATACTGAGTTTGATACCTATTTGTTGGGCGAGAATCTTTAGTCAAGTTCAGAGCAATATCCCCATTCTTTCCTTTCTCCCCCAAGCAATACCAAGCCGCACGATAGGCAATCTCCTGGTGAGCCAATTCCGGTGTTAATGAATAAAAACACCCAGCATTGGTGAGGGCCATGGCATCGGACAAGGTTGGATCAATCCGCATAAAAAAGTCCTCTAATGATGTAAAATCACCCGCTTTTCGTTCATCCAAAATTTCTTGTACGGTTTTTTTCTGGAGGTTTCGAATACTCATAAATCCCATTCGAATTCGGTTTTTCCGCCCACGATATTCCATCCAGCTGCGGTTCACATCCGGTGGTAAAATTTTGATGCCAAACCGCCTTGCCTCGCTAAGATAAGCAAAAGGGGAATAAAATCCACCCTGGTTTGAAATAACCGCTGCCAGAAATTCCGCCGAGAAATGAGCCTTAAGATAAGCACAGGTAAAAGACAACATGGCAAAAGAAGCGGAGTGTGGCTTGCAAAAAGAATATCCCACAAAAGAGCGGATCATATCCCATACATCTTTGATTAACCCATTTTCATAGCCGCGCTTTTTTGCGCCTTGATAAAACTTCTTTTCCCAGTCCCGAATCAAGTGCTGCATTGCATCCCGACTCATAGTTTTTCGCAATGATTCGGCCTCTGCATAACCCATCCCTGCCATAACCATAGCTGCCGTTGATACTTGCTCCTCATAAACCATGATGCCATAACTCTCTTTCAAAAAATTTAGGTCGGGATGGAGAATTTTCCATGGCTTACCGTGGATGCGTTCCAGCATCATGTTGGTAAAGCGATTTGCTGCCGGACGGATGATGGACGAATAGATCACCACGTGCTCAAAATCAACCACACCAGCTTTGGCCAAAAGCTGCCGAGTGGCAGGGCTTTCAATATAAAAGATGCCCATGGTCATTCCCGATTGCATGAGTTTTTCTGTTTTTTTATCCCCAATCGGTTGAATCTTATGATAGTTCAAATAGCTGTTTTGAGAAGCGGCCTCACCATAATTCAAATTGATTTGGCGCACCGTATCCCGCACCACCGCCAAGCTGCGGTTCCCAAGAATATCGATTTTGAGGAGTCCTGAATCTTCCACTTGATCTTTTTCCCACTCCACAATCTGGACGCCTTTGGGCGCCGTGAGAACCGGTACGTACTTTCGAATTTCATCCGGTACAATCACCACGCCACCGGGATGAACAGACGGATGACGAAAGGCGCCCACTACTTTTTCACTTTCTCGCAGTATTTCCTCCAGTGTATCATCCAGTTCTATATTCTCAAAACGGGGGTCGGTCTTCACCCAATTCAATAAATCACTACGAGAGGCATACCAGCCAATTCGCTTAGTGATAGTTTTAATTTCTTCATTAGATAACCCATACACTTTAGCCACTTCACGAATGGCAGAACGGGGTTTCATAAATACTTGACTGCATACCATGGCGGTGCGTTCATTTCCATATTTTTTGAAAACATAATCCAAAATATCATCCCGTTCATCCCAAGGAAAATCCACATCAATATCCGGCATATCACTGCGCTCAGGATGAATGAAGCGTTCAAACTGAAGATTATATTTAATGGGATCCACCTGAGTAATAAAGAGGCAATAACTCACAATGGATGCCGCCCCGGAACCACGACCGATGGTGGCCCGAGTTTGTTTTACAATATC
>JABGTK010000061.1 GCA_018647265.1 Candidatus Neomarinimicrobiota bacterium
AACCATTGATTCTTTTAAAGTCGACGCCAACCATTCTGCCTTATCTCTTTTATTATCGATTAATCGAACGGACATTTCATTTTCTAATTCTTTTGCTACACTACGGCCAATTTTGCTACCGCCAAGAATGACGATGGAATTGGTTTTGGTGGCTTCTTTGCCCAAAATAACCATGAGAGATTCTAGACGCTCAGTCTTAACAATGAAATAGGCTGTGTCACATTCTTTAAATTCAAAATCTGACCATGGAACGTGGGATTCACCATCGCGCAAAACAGTCACAATTCCAAATTTGAAATCATGTTCTTCTTCACAAAATTCACGTACTGTTTTTCCAACGATTGGACAATCCTCCTCAAGACGGATACCAATCATTTGCATACGGCCGCCTTCAAAATCCATAACCTGAGTTGCATAAGAATGACGCACCAACTGAACGATTTCCCGACAAGCTTCTTTTTCGGGGTGAATTACAAGATCAATCCCAAATTTTTCGGGCTTAATAATGGAGTCCCGCGTTGTGTACTGTTGGTTTCTCAACCGGGCTATAATCTTTTTTGCACCCAATTCATGTGCTTGTTGAGACGCGATTAAATTGACTTCATCCACCCGTGTAAGACATAAAACATAGTCCGCATCTTGGACGTTTGCTTTGGATAAATTTCGAGGACTGGCTCCATTCCCTTCCACAACAATTACATCGAGGTTTTCGCTGGCTCTTTTACATTTTGAAGGATCGAGATCCATAACAATGATATCATGATCTTCTTGACTTAATGCTTTGGCGACGTGGAACCCCACTTCCCCAACGCCGATTATAACGATACGCATAACAAATCCTTTCCACTAAAAGCGTGGATGTTAAGTAATTTATTCAAATCGAATCTATACATTTTCATTATTCACTTTCCCGATAAATATCGGCCCCAAGTGAATGGAATTTTTCTTCAATGCGTTCATATCCTCGATCGATATGATATATCCTGCTAATATCTGTTTTACCTTTTGCCATAAGGGCGGCAATCACCAGCGAAGCGCTGGCGCGAATATCAGTAGACATCACTTGGGCACCTTTCAATTGCTCCACACCACGAACGACAGCCACATTATTTTCAAGCGAAATATTAGCACCAAGACGAACCAGTTCAGGAATATGCGAAAATCGATCTTTGTAAATGGTATCTGTAATTACGCTAGAACCATTTGCAATTGACATTAATGCAATCCACTGCGCTTGGAGATCTGTGGGAAAACCTGGATGAACATCGGTGGTCATATCTACTGCAGTCAATTCATCACATTTTTCAATCGATATGGAATCACCAATCACATTAATCTTACAACCGGCCTGTTCCAATTTTTGCAATACAATGGACAAGTGATCGGCCTCTACATTCTTAAGTGTAATATCTCCTAAAGTTGCGCCAGCCATTAGGAAAGTACCTGCTTCTATCATATCAGGAATGGTTGTCACTTCCACTGGGTTCAATGAGTCTACACCATCAATTCTCAATTGGCTTGTGCCAACACCTTCAATATGTCCGCCCATTTCATTTAATACATCACAAAGTTGAACAATATGGGGTTCCATGGCCGCGTTAGTTATATGTGTGGTTCCTTCTGCTAAAACAGCTGCCATTAGGAGATTCCCAGTGGCTCCAACAGAAGGAATCTCAAAATGAATTCGGGCACCTTTTAACTTTTTGGCCCGAGCCATTATATATCCCTCTTCTAAAATAATTTCAGCACCGAGTCGCTCAAATCCCTTCAAATGGTAATCAACAGGACGTGGACCCCATGCACAACCACCAGGCAAAGAAACACGCGCTTCTCCAAACCGCGCTAATAGCGGACCCATCACATAAAAGGAAGCACGCATTGTTTTGACCAAATCATAAGGCGCTTCCAGCGACGTTATATTCGACGCATTAATGGTCAAACTTTGATCTTGGAAATCGGTCTTGGCACCAATCATTTCTAATAACCGGATCATGGTTTTTGTATCTCGCAAACCAGGAACACGATGAATCGTTGTGTTTCCATCAACAAGAAGAGCTGCCGCCATTAAAGGTAATACAGCATTTTTTGCGCCACTTATCTCAACAGAACCA
>JABGTK010000062.1 GCA_018647265.1 Candidatus Neomarinimicrobiota bacterium
CTGGTGAATCAATTCCCACTTTCGGAAAAGACCGATAACTGCTAATAGTAAAATGATGATGCCCATATAATTTGGGTAGTCTGTGAAAGGCATATAGCCCCAATAAGGTTGGCCTCCGAATCCAAATGCAGAAGGAATAAAAAACGTAAGTATTTCCTTTGGATGGAATGACCATCCAGTGGCATAATTATAATCCGCCCCTCCACTGGCTGAACCTCCCCGAACAGAAAAAGGTGTGTAATCCATTGCCGGTAAATAGATTAATATGGAAATACCAATCCCCACTAAACAAGCGAATGAAAATAACCCCAGCCCTTTTCCCAAAAATAATCTTTTATTTGGATTACGTAGACCATCTACTAATTGAATTAATATATAAGCACCAATGAGCAACCATGTATAATAGGCAATCTGAGCATGGGCCCTTTGAAGCTGAAACCCTAGTAAAAGAGCCAACCATCCTGAATCCCATAAATTAGGATTTTGCCACAATCGAACCGTAAGCCACAAAATCCATGGGATATAAGCTGCTGTCATCATTTGGCTACCATGACCAAACACAACCATTGTGACCATATATGGGGTTATCATAAAGGCCGTTGCACCCAATCCTGCCGCCCACTCAGAACATTTAAAATGCCTTAATAAGAGGAACCCACCAATTCCCGCAAACAGTAAATGGAGCAATTGGATAATTAATCCTGGGAGGAAAAACAGTTTGAAAAAATATTCCGGAAAGTAAAGTTTGGATAAATTTGTGAATGCTTCCGCAGTTGGCATACCGCTAAAAACCCATGGCTGCCATTGCGGAAATTCACCTGATTCTTCGGATAAATCATTGAGTGCGATACCAATTGCTTTGGGACTAAGACTATCCGGTGAACCGAATGTCTTTCCACCAAAAATAACCGGTTCAAACAAAACGGCAATTATTACAAGCATCAACCCGGATGCAATGACTACAGGGTTTTTCCAGTCCATTCTCATTTCTTATTTGCGTCCTTTTAAAGCATTGAGCCCTTTGAAAAAATCTAAATCTTCTTCTTCAATTTTTAGTAGCCACATAATTAATCCGAAACTTCCTATCGAGAATATTCCAGCGATACATAGTGTAACCAATGTATGAAAGTGCATAATGAAATCCTTGATAAAGAAAAGCCCTACAAAAACCACAATTCCCGCAATTATTGGCTTAATCACTTTTCGATCAAAAAAGTTCATTTTAAGGATAAAACCCACTTCAATTGTTCGAGCTAACCCTACAGCAGTTAAAGAAATTAAGGTGGCCATGGCTGCACCTATAATACCATACTTTGGTATTAGGAAAATATTTAATCCAAAATTCAGCGTAAATGCGCCGATGGTATTCCACAATACCAATTTTGTATGGCCGGACATACTTAAGGTCGGTCCTGCAGCACCAAGCAATGCTTGAATAAATGTCGCTCCTGTTAAAATAACTAATATCTTTGCACTGGGTAAATACTCCGGGCCGAACAGTAATAGAACTTTTCCTGGAAAAATAATAAAAATGGCTGAAATTGGAATGGCACATATTAATAACCATCTACTTACCAATTTGTATGTATCGGCCAATTCCCCCCTTTCACCCTTTGCATGAAATTGGGATGCCATTGGCGCATAAATACTGATAAATGATAAAAGAAGCGCCTGAAGTAACCCGGCCGTTCGTGCGGCAGGATGATATAATCCAACAGTGGTAGCATCAGTAAAATATCCTAACATTAAAATATCCATCCAATGCATAAAAGTTTGAAGTATAGTCACAAACATGAGTGGATATGAAAATTTTAATAAGGTAGAATCAAATTTAGCTTTTATGATTTGATCATTGGATACACCGGATACTCTTTTTAGAACAACCACCATTACAAAAAAACCAACAATTCCAGTAATCAGCATTGGCGCCATAACTGCCGATTCGATTGATACGAACCAGAAACATATCACCATGCTACCTAATAGAATAGTGGGATTTAAAAACTGGGTTACCAACGTTTTATACTTAAGCCGTTTGAATCCTTGCGTTGCAAATGCAGAAACAAGTGTTAATCCATTAAAAGGAATCGCAACGGCGAATACAATAATGACTGAAGTTAATAATGGTGGTTCGTTTAGAATTCCATCAACGATAAATCCTGATGAAAGGATTAGCCCAACCATGATAACTAGTGAAAATATAGTTGTCATTTTCAATGATGAAGCGATCAATTTTTGAATTTTCTCTGAATCGGATTTCGGATTCATACGACTGACAAATCGCATAATGCCAGTTTCTAATCCCATTTTTCCCAGTACTTCAGAAATCAGCATAATGGCATTGGCCATAGAGTAGATTCCCAGAAATTCAGCCCCCACCCAACGGGCTAACATAGCGGTGTATAAATAACGATTTA
>JABGTK010000063.1 GCA_018647265.1 Candidatus Neomarinimicrobiota bacterium
TATAGATTATACAAAGGGAATGGAAGCACTTTCAAATTCGTCCATGGTTATGCCCAATATTTTCTACGCCCAGGTTACACCCGACCTCTTTTATATTGGCTTCATACCCGGCGTTTTGGCTACAGTGCTGGGGACTATGCTAGCCGGTCTGGCCATATACAAGCGGGAAATGGCACAATTGTTTAAGGAATTGGAAACATGATCAAGATTCTTATTTCTTTTCTATCTTTTACATTTCTCGTTGCTCAAGCGGATGATATGTCCGTGCAGGATATTATCGAGGCTATGGACAATAACCTGAACGCAAAAAGCCGGATATTAACCAGTAAAATGATCGTCCATGGACGGCGCTCCAGCCGTACCATCGAATCCAAAAACTGGGTTGTTGGTATCGATCAGGCGTTTACTGAATACCTTTCTCCGCCTCGCGAAGCAGGGACAAAAATGCTCAAGTTGAATGATAAACTCTGGACCTACTCGCCCCAGACAGATCGGATGATCCAAATCTCCGGGCATATGCTCCGGCAATCGGTCATGGGTTCAGATATGTCCTACAACGATATGATGGAAGACCGCCCCCTGATGGAACTCTATGAAGCCACATTGGAGGGATCAGTAGAGATCGATGGACGAGATCATTGGATTATGTTGTTGGAGGCAAAAGTGAAAGGATTGTCCTATCCCATGCGCAGGGCATGGATCGATAAGGGATACCTGCTCCCTATGAAAGAGGAACTTTATGCCAAAAGCGGCAAGCTTTTAAAAACATCCACCATGGACGGCATAAAAAAGGTTCAGGACAGATGGTTCCCATCGAGATTCGTGTTTAAGGATGAGCTTAAACGGAATAGCAAAGGAACGGAATGGATAATAGAAGAAATTGAGTTTGATACGGAGATTCCTGATTCCCGTTTTTTGAAAGCGCGATTAAGAAAGTAAACAAATAAAAAGTGATAATGATTACGATAAATATCATCAAATTATTTTTATTATTAGGTCAACAAAGTTATACGTATATTTGTTCGGCGTTACCACTGAGGATTTTATAGAGGAGAATGTTAATACAATGAAACACACACTTTTTATTTTACAGATCTTTCTGTTTTCGATTGTTTTCGGACAGAATGAGAATGTAGAAGAACTTCAGTTTGAGTTTGAGGCGGATTCCATAGAACTGAATGTTGGTGAGACAAAAGAACTCACGATTAAACTTCTCAATGAAGATGGAGATCTTTCCCAAAATTCATTTTATGTATTTGGACAGAGACGTGCTTTATCCGTATCCCCCAGGACGAGCGATTCTACGGGTATTGCAACCGTAACCGTCAAGGCCCATAAGCCTGGACGCCTGAGACTTAGCGTTCAAAGTATTACGGTTAAACGCGATGATCGCGTTCGGGATAAGCTCGTAGTCAATGTCCCCTTCCCACCAATTGATCATATTGTATTTAATCAAATGCCAAGTAAACTATATACAGAAACATCCACATCTTTTTCAGTGGAAGTGATCGACGAAGCAGGGCTTACACGAGACAATGCGGATGTTAAGCTCAAATCCAGCAATACTGCAGTTGCAGATTTTGATATATTTGGTAATCTGGAAACAAAACGGACAGGTCGCGTCACCGTATCTGCTACAGTTGAGGAGATAACGGAATCTTTTAAAGTTCGTGTGGTTAAAAATACTACACGCCAAGTGACACTTTCAATAGACACAGAAGAAATTAGAACCGGTGACGTGCTTGCGTTGAATGCAAAAGCTTTAAACAGAAGTGGTCGTACTATTGAGGATGCACCAATCACTTATTCTTACATCGGTCAAGCTGATTATGGTGAGTTTGCGTTACCTGCAGCAGGGCTAGTAACGGATGATGGAAGATTTGTGGCTGAAACAGCAGGTTTATATACTCTTATTGCATCTTCTGGAGGTTACTCAGCTCAGAAAATAATTAAAGTTGTTCCAAGAGAGGTGAAAAAACAAGTAACGTTAGTGGGGCACGGATTAATCTCTGATGTATTGACCGGTGATTTGTGGGTCTGGGCTGGAGTGGATAAGCATGAAGGAAAAGATTTTGCTGTAACAGGGACATGGGGTTCAAATGGAGAAGCTTACTTTTGGGATGTTACAAACCCAGATAGTATGATAATTATTGATACGATTACGGTAGATGCGCGAACGGTAAATGATGTAAAAATATCTGAAGATGGTCGCGTGGGAGTGATTACTAGAGAAGGGGCATCAAATCGAAAAAATGGATTTGTAATATTGGATGTAAGTGACCCATATAATGTTACGATATCAGCAGAGTATAATGATGATATGACAGGTGGAGTTCACAATGTATTTGTATATGAAAATCATGTTTATGCTGTAAATAATGGACGTAAATATGATATCATTAATATTGATGATCCGAAAAATCCCTTTCGCGTTGGTGTTTATGAATTGGATACTCCTGGGCATAGTATCCATGATGTTTGGATTGAAAATGGTATCGCCTACTCTTCAAATTGGAGCGATGGCGTTGTTGCTGTAGACATTGGTGGGATGAAATTTGATGAAGCTGATCGTTCTCAGTCGCAGTTTAACCCATTGTTAGCAAAAGCAGGTCAAGGTAGTCCCTCAAATCCAGTAAAATTAGCTTCAATGGGAGATCCTACTGGACGCAATCATGCAGCATTCCCTTTTTTAAGTAAGTCAACGGGTAACTTTTATATTATAGCAGGTGATGAAAATTTCCCATGGGGCGTTCTGGCTACCAAAGGACAGCCATCAAACCCAAGGGGAGGCTATCATTTCTTGAATTTTTCTGATCCTGATAACCCAAAAGAAGAGGCTATTTATGAAGTTCCAGAAGCTGGCTCACATAACTTGTGGATCTTCGGAGATATATTAATCGCTGGAAACTATCAAGGAGGATTACGAGTTGTAGATATTTCCGGTGAACTCCTTGGGGACATTTATAAACAAGGCCGTGAAATTGGTCATTATTTACCTTATCATAAAAAAGGTAAAATCCCCAACGCACCAATGGTGTGGGGTGCACAGCCTTATAAAGATTATATATATTTTGCAGATATGAATTCGGGACTTTATTGTATAAAACTTGAAGATATAAAGAAAGATTTGGGAACCCCGTAATAATATGGAGGATATTATGAAGAAATACTTTACAGTAATTTTTTTGTTACTTAATGTTGGCGTTGCTCAGGATAATGTAGAAGATAAAAAGGAAAAATTGAAATTTATTTTCGAACCTGACTCTCTCTCCTTGAATATTGGTGAGGAAGCCTCAGTGTTAATTAGGCTTGTTGATTCAAAAGGAAATCAAGTAAAAAGCACTTTTATGATTCGAGGGCAGAGAAAAGTACTAGATGCGAAACCAAGAATGAGTGATTCAACGGGAGTTTCAACGGTTAATGTTAAAGCCTTTGATGCAGGTGAATTATATCTTTCGGCCTATTACTATGGGAAAAAAGGAAGAAATGTTAGCAGGATGAAAGTTAATGTGCCGATGCCACCGTTGGAAAAAATAAGTTTCATTGATCCAGCCAAAAAAGTTTTTGTTGGGACATCAGTAAATTATGCGGTTAAAGTTTATGATAAGGCAAAAATAATCAGAGAGAATACGAACGTTGTTTTAACATCAAAAAATAAGAAAGTAGCTGAATTTGATAATTTTGGTAATCTGAATATTAAAAAATCAGGTAAAACGATCATTACTGCTAAAATAGATGATTTAGAAGAATCCTTAGTGGTGTCAGCCAAAAAAAATCCAGCAAGAAAAATAAAATTAGACATAAGTGAGAATGAAATAAGAACTGGTGATGTAATAAAATTAAATGCTATGGTTTTAGATGGCGGAAATAAAGTTCTTGATAATATTCCTATAACTTATTCTTATTCAGGTAAAGCAATTCGTCAAACTGATAATTTTATTAATAATCAATCAACTGAAAGTATTGGCCGACCTGCATCTGGATTGATTACCCAAGATGGTAAATTTGTGGCTGAAACACCTGGTATTTATACCTTAACGGCTCAATCAAGTGGATTTTCAGCATCCAAAAAAGTAAAAGCTGTTCCTAGAAATGTACGTAAGAGACTTGAAGTTGTAGGACACGGAACCATTTCCAATCACAATACATCTGATCTTTGGGTATGGGCAGGCATTGGTAAACATATAGGTAAAGATTTTGCTGTAACGGGTACACATAGTGCAGATGGTGAGGCATATTTTTGGGATATTAGTGATCCAGCTAATATGGTAATAATTGATACAATAAAGGTTGATGCGCGTACTGTAAATGATGTAAAAATTTCTGAAGATGGTAGGGTTGGCGTTATTTCAAGAGAAGGTGCATCAAATCGGAAAAATGGATTAGTCATACTAGATGTTTCTGACCCATTCAATGTATTAATTATTAGTGAATATAATGATAATTTAACCGGCGGTGTTCACAATGTATTTATTTATGAAGATCATATTTATGCATTAAGCGCTGGTACACGATATGACATAATTAATATAAATGATCCTTCAAACCCATTTCGTGTGGGGTCTTATGAATTAGATACCCCCGGACACAGCATTCACGATGTCTGGGTAGAAAATGGAATTGCTTATTCATCTAATTGGAGCGATGGTGTTCATGTGGTTGATGTGGGTGGAATAAAGCAGAGTGAAAAGTCAAGAGAGAGAAATAAATTTAATCCGTTTTTAGCACTAGCAGGCCAAGGAAGTCCAGGAAATCCAACAAAATTAGGTAGCAAAGAGGATCCAAACGGACATAACCATGCAGCATTTCCATTTCAAAGCGAATCTACAAATAAATTTTTTATTATTACAGGCGATGAGTGGGCAAAGAGTGTTCCTGGATCAGAAGAAAGAATTTATCAAGGAGGATTCCATTTCGTTGATTTTACAGATATAAAAAATCCTGTTGAAACAGCGATTTATCAGGTACCAGAGGTTGGGTCGCATAATCACTGGGTTGAAGGCGACACATTATTTGCTGGTTATTATTATGGAGGAATAAGAATTGTTGATATTTCGGGAGAACTGATGGGTAATTTATATGCACAAGGCAGAGAAATAGCCTTTTTCAAAGGTGTTGATCCTGATGGTAGCACCGCTAACCAAACCAATGTCTGGGGTGTAATCCCGTATAAAGGGTTAATTTATTTTGCCGATCTAAATAATGGTTTATGGGCTGTTCGATTAGTAGATAATGAACCATTAGGAACAAATTAGAGAGAAAAATGAGAAGAATCATTAAAACAATACTAATTTATACATTCATGATGTGTGTATTATGCGCAAAAGATTACTATATTTATTGTGCTACAGAATCTGAAGATGAAGTTGCTCTTATCAGGTTTGATGGTACAACAGCACATGTTGAAAAACGAATTCCTGTCGGTGTTTGGCCTGTAGAAATTGAAGGCCCGCACGGAATAACAGTATCTCCTGATGGAGATTACTGGTACTTATCAATGGCTCATGGTCTTCCTTACGGCCATTTGTATAAATACAAAACTGGCACTGATGAAATGGTTGACAGAATTGAGCTGGGTTTATTTCCAGCAACCATGGGAATATCGAATGCAACAGGCTTAATATATATTGTCAATTTCAACCTACATGGAGGCCATACGGAACCAAGCACTGTTTCTATTGTTGATCCAGAAGAAATGATTGAAATTGATCGCGTTGAAACGGGCATTATGCCACATGGCTCTAGACTGCTAAATAATGGACTAAAACATTATTCTGTTGCTATGATGTCAGGTACTTTATATGAAATGGATGCAATGACAATGCAAATTTCACGAACGATGTCCACAGCGTCACCCAAAATGAATGATCATAGTGGTCACAATATGAAAAAAATGGATCATAGTAACATGAAAATGGGTAAGAATAAAAGGATGTCAAATAAAGATAAAAAGGGCATAGCTGCCATGGGAAAAATGGCTATGGCCAAGATGGATCACAAGATGCCACCAGAGAAACCTACTTGGGTATATCCACATCCGAATGATAATCTAATTTATGTAGTGAATAACGGTACGGATAATGTAGTTGAGATTGATGTTAAAAAATGGGAAGTAGTACGAACTTTTAAAACTGACAAAGCTCCTTATAATTGTGAAGTAAGCCGAGACGGTAAATACTTAGTTATTACTTATAAAGGCGCCGCGAAAACAGGTGTTTGGGATTTAAAAACTGGGAAAGAAGTTGCCAAGTTGAAGAATTCACGCAAGGTAACACATGGTGTCGTGATTTCACCAGATAGTCGTTATGCTTTTGTATCGGTAGAAGGAATCGGAAAAGAACCTGGAGCTGTGGAAATTATTGACCTACATAATCTTGAAAAAGTGGCTATAGCTGAAATTGGGAAACAAGCAGGTGGCATCGCTTTCTGGAAAATGACCGATTAATTATCATTATATGTAACCGTTAATTTTTTACCCTATATAGACTCGGGGGTCTTGCAACCATCGGGCCATTGTATTTTTAGATGGTCTGTATCACTTTTTAGTCCCATGATTTGAATGGGAGAATTCTGAGACCAATATCCTGAACCGGATTGGATTTCCTTACCGGCCCTTTTTGATCCTTTTTCTCAAGTGCAGA
>JABGTK010000064.1 GCA_018647265.1 Candidatus Neomarinimicrobiota bacterium
TATGGCACATAAAAAAGGTGTAGGTAGTTCCAAAAATGGTCGCGATTCCAACGCTAAAAGGCTTGGGGTAAAAGTGTCTGATGGACAAAGTATCCTCGCTGGGGGAATCATCCTCAAACAACGTGGAACCAAATTTCACCCCGGCACAAACGTGAGTCGCGCTGGAGATGATACATTATTCGCAACGTCTGACGGCGTGGTTAAATTTAACCGCAAAGGCCGTGACCGGAAAATTGTCAGCGTTTTAAACAACGGATAAATCAAACTTCATTTCATTCTATAAAAAGACCCCGTTCTGCATTGTGGAACGGGGTCTTTTTATTTAACAATAAATAAGGATTCTATATGTCTCGATCTAAAATTGCATTAATTGGTGGCGGTCAAATCGGCGGAAATCTGGCCTTAATTGCGACCCAAAAAGAATTGGGCGATGTCATTATTTTTGATATTCCTCAAGCAGAAGGAATGGTTAAAGGTAAAGCATTGGATATCATGCAGCTAAGACCTCATGATGGATATGATGTTAATATTACCGGTACTTCTAATTACGCTGATCTTGCTGGCTCCGATGTAATAATCATTACTGCTGGTATACCGCGGAAACCGGGAATGAACCGTGAGGATCTCCTGGGCATCAACTTGGGTATTATGAAGGATGTGGCAACTAACATTAAAGAGCATGCTCCTAATGCTTTTGTTATCGTTATATCGAACCCATTGGACGCCATGGTAAATGCATTCTATAAAATTTCAGGATTCAGTAAAAATAAAGTTGTAGGGATGGCCGGCGCATTGGATAGTGCCCGCTTCTGCACCTTTATTGCCATGGAGACAGGCTGTTCTGTTCAGGATGTGACCTGTATGGTGCTTGGCGGTCATGGCGATACTATGGTCCCAATTACACGCTATGCCACCGTTGGCGGTGTTCCTGTGGAAGAATTGATTCCTGCTAATCGTTTAGAAGAAATTGTAGATCGTACCCGCTTTGCCGGTGGTGAAATTGTAAAATTATTCGGCAATGGTTCCGCCTTTTATGCACCGGCTCAGTCGGCGATAGAAATGGCAGAGTCTTACCTTCGGGATAAAAAGCGTGTAATCCCATGCGCTTCACTGTGTGAGGGTGAGTTCGGCATTGATGGTTATTTCATCGGTGTCCCTTCAGTGATTGGTGCCGGCGGTGTAGAGCGCATTCTCGAATTTGAACTTAAAGATGATGAAAAAGCCGCTTTAAACAATACATTGGAAGCGGTGAAAAAGACTGTTGCCGAAACAGGATTATAATTCAATATAATATTGAATAAATGTAAAAGCCTCCGCAAATGTGGGGGCTTTTTTATTCCTATTTTTTCTTCTAAATAAAATTTAAAATCCGATGACAACCTTTTTAAAAAAAGCTGTGTCATACCCCCTGTGACGACTGAAAATCTTGAAAAACGATATCAGACAATTAATACAACTAGCCCAGGCAGGCGATTCCGAAGCGTTTCACCAACTTGTGGCTATACACGACGAAAAAATTATGACATTAGCTTACCAACTGACACAAAATAAATACGACGCCGAAGACCTCTACCAAGAGGTTTTTATTAAAGCTTATAAAAGTATTTCAAAGTTCCGCTTTCAAAGTGCCTTCTACACTTGGCTCTACAGGATTACAGTCAATACATTTTACAATTTGAAGCGGACGCAAAATAAGATGCCAATCCAGGAAGCCTTGGAAGATGGCTCAGACCCACTCATGAATATCACAGAAAAACCGGAGAGCACCAGTGATCGGGACGAAATTATGAAAGCGGTAAAAGCCGCTGCCAATCAATTACCGGACAAACAGCGTACCGCTTTTTTACTCAAACATATGCAAAATTTGAAGATCAGGGAAATATCCGGAATAATGGGCATTGGCGAAGGAACCGTAAAAAAATACCTTTTCCGTGCTATGGAAAAACTCAGAAATGAACTTAAGGAGTATCGTTATGCCTGATATTTCTAATAAACTCAAAGAACAGGCCAGCCTTTATACCATGAATGCCTTGAGCGCTGATGAGCGCCAAGCATTCGAAACTAAAAT
Organism: Candidatus Neomarinimicrobiota bacterium; assembly: GCA_018647265.1. Taxonomy (NCBI): domain Bacteria; kingdom Pseudomonadati; phylum Fidelibacterota; species Fidelibacterota bacterium. Next base: position 2,069 of record JABGTK010000064.1, read on the forward strand.
TAATTCCGAGGAAAGTCTTAAGAATTATGTTCAGGAACTTAAGGAAACCTTAGAACTCACATCTGATACGTTCAACGTAAATATCTCCGATGAAGAATTACAGGGACATCGCAATCTTTTAAGAGCACGAATAAGTCAAATCGATTCCATTAAATCACCATCACCCATTTTGGATAAATTTAAAAATATTTTTGAGACTGTCCTTTCTCCACGTCAACCGGTATGGGCTGTTGCATCTTACGTGGTTATAGCATTTTTTGCCGGTCGCTTTTTATTGAATCCCGTTCAAGATATTCAACCCGATAACGGATTCTCATCAGCCGCTATTATGGGATTGATCCAGGAGGGGGCACTTTCAGATGTACAATTTGGAAAATCCGATGATGACAATATTCGCCTGGCTGTTGAAACCAAAAAGAATGTTGATGTCTCCGGTGGTACAAGCGATGAAACTATTCAGCAGATTCTTTTCTACTTACTGCTCAACGACACCAACCCCGGCAAACGCCTGAAAGCAGTGAACCTACTGGAAAGCGTCCCCTCCCATGATAATAAAAAGTTGGTGCTTATCTCTTCAGTCCTCTCTGAAACCAATGTGGGTGTTCGACTTAAAGCACTGGAAATGTTGTCCCGATTTGAGACGGACAAAATAATTCGCGACGCAAGCTTAAAAATTTTATTAGAAGATGAAAATGAAGCTGTCCGCATGGGCGCCCTTTCCATCTTAGCCAATAGTCCATCAGCCGATATTGTACCTGCTCTCCGTGTGGTAAGCCTTATGGATCAAAATGAATATATCCGTGCAAGGGCGGTAGAAGTCATGGATGACATCAGTTATTTAGCCGAAGATGAAGCATTCGAGGTAAAACAATGAAAATTTTAATTCCCATTCTTTTAACGGTATTTGTTCAATCCCAAGGCTTGTACGAATCATTTGAATCTTTTGATAAGGATTCCAGAAACAGGTATATCGCAACAACAACCTACGAATTTGATGTAAGCAAGGCCGAAGGAAATAATCGCGTTGTGGAATTCAAACACGTCACCGGTGATATTACCGTAGAAGGAAAACCAATAACGACCGTAACGATTATTGAGAGAATGAAGATTAGGACAAAATCCCGATCAATAGCAGAAGATTACTTCAAGTCAGAAAAAGCGGAAGTCTCAAAATCCGGAGAAGGCCATATTGAATTTAGACGTGAAAAAAATGGCCCTCGCAGATTAAAAATCTCTTATGATTATGATGTAGTCGTTCCTCAAAATTATAACCTAAGCATGAAGACCTCCGGCGGCGATATTGATGTGAGTTACATCTCGGGTGAAGCATACTTAAAAACCAGTGGTGGCAATGTCGATGTTTCACATCTCACCGGTCGTTTAACGGCTAAAACTTCTGGAGGCGACATCACACTTGATAAAGTAAAAGGTGTAGCCAATGTGCGTACATCCGGTGGTGATATCGAGGTAAATGATTCTGATGGAAAACTAGAAGGGACTACTTCTGGAGGCGATGTGGACGTAACCTATTGCAAAGCGGAAGTCGATATGCATACCAGCGGGGGAAATATCGATTTTAAAGATATCATTGGATCAAAGATCTACGGGAGAACTTCCGGCGGGAATATCGATGTAACGGGTATTGAAGGCGATGTAGATGTTCATACCTCTGGTGGAAATATAGAAGCAATGGATATTAAGGGTGAATTTGAGGGAAGCGCTTCTGGTGGTAATATAGAATTTGATCGTATTATGGGTCATATTGATGTGAATACATCGGGAGGCAATATTATTGGGGAACATGTGGTTGGAAGAATTATCGGAAAAACCAGCGGTGGCCGAATTGAAATAGAAAAAATCTGGAACCGATCTTTTGATGATCATGAAATATATTTAAAAACCAGTGGTGGAAAAATTGAACTGCGATTGCCATCTGATTTTCCTGCAACGATTGATGCAACTGTTATTAATCGAAGATCCACCGGTGCCATCGACTCAGAGTTTCCGCTACAAATTACTTTAGATGACAATGATGTGCTGGCCAATGGCAGCATTAACGGGGGAAAGTTTTCAGTCAAACTGAAAACCAGTCACGATTCAATTTCAATTGAGAAGGATTAAGTCATGAAATATTTATTATCATTACTCATTATTTTAAATATGGGTTTTACCCAAGATGCAAATGATGTTGAAGAAGTTGTAGAAGATATTATTGAAGCTGGGATTGACAGCGCGATTGAAGATGAACAGGTCAAAGAAGAGAATCAGGAGAAGAATAATTTATTCTCTGATGAATTTACATTTCGTGAAGATGTCACCATTGATTCTGGAGAAGTTTCTGAATCGAATATGCGCATTGTTGGTGGTAATTTAATTATTTACGGAACGGTCAATGGTGTTGCGACCCTTTTAGGTGGTGATGCGTACTTAAAAGGCGGCGGTATTTTAAATGGCCAAATTATAACTATCGGCGGCAATGTTTACCGTGAACCGAATAGTACTGTTAATGGAAAAATTATTGAAAATAATTTAAAAGAAGGATTAATCTACCGCGAAACTGATAAGGAAGATGCCATCCAGGGGACAACAGAATTTGGTTTGGATCGTAAATCAGATCGATCTCGTCAAAGTTGGATTCATCCCAAAAGACCTACCATCCAATATAATCGAAATGAAGGATTTGTTTTAACACCTTTCAATGAACGATGGGATCGCCATTCAAAATCAAACTTCAGGCTTAATTGGTCCGCCGGAGTACGCTGGAGAAAGGGATTCGCTCCAGATTATATAGGTCGCACTACCTTTGAAAAGAGCTTTTTTGAAAACCAGAATTTAATTCTTTATGCCAGTTTATTTAAAGAAGCGCGAACCGACGATGCCTATCGCATACCTCAAGATGAAAATGGTTGGGCCAGTTTTTTGGCACGCCAGGATTTTTACGACCGATGGGATGAACAAGGTTGGGAAACGGGAATTGGACTAAATATTTTTAAAAATATTCGTATTAAAGGTCGCTTTATTTCAGCTGAACAGGATACGCTTCCAATTTGGAATATGTATAGTGTTTTTGAAAAAAAGCGATCACTTCGCCCAAACCTTACAATGGTCCCAATGTCATCCAATTATAATGAATTAACATTCATGGCAAGGACACCAAACTATTCACCATTGCAAACCGGGTTGGCTATTTATTTACAATCAGAACATATCCAATCTGATGGTGATACCGCCTCTGTATTTAAGATGGATTATGGAAAAGCTACCCAACGAAACTTAGCATTATTAGTTTTTAATTGGGAATTTTCTGAAGGATTGGTTTTTAGATCTAGACTTATGATAGGGTCTGGCGATGATTCCATGCCCTCTCATCGATTATTCAGTGTTGGTGGAATAGGCTCTGTCGCTGCCCAGGGATATAAAGTGCAACAAGGAAACCAAATGGCTCAAGTAAATCTTGCGCTTTTTCTAACGCCAAGATTTACAGATGGCGATTGGCTTATTTCGTTTTTTGCTGACGGAGGTCGAGCTTGGGAAGGAAAAAAATGGGATTCAGGCTGGATATCAGATAATCCGAAATTGGGCATTTCATCGGCAGGCATCGGCATTGGTCATGGCGACTACGATGATGATCACGATTGGATGATCAATATTGCCAAACCTTTGGATCACGATGGTCCCTATGAAACAACCATTCGCTTCAACTACTCATTTTAAAATGAAAAAAATAAATACATTTATTACAATCATCTCCTTGGGAATATTGTTTGGTCAAGGACCTTCAAACACTTTATTTCAACAGGATAAGGGAGAAAGCAAAAAGGGGAAATGGGTCCGAGACCATTATCAATACAAGGTCGGCAACGTAGATGAATTAAAGGTCAATATCGATTTTGGTATTGGTGAATTGACTCTGGATGCAAATATGAAACCCATGGTCATTAATGGTGATATTTTTTACTACCCCTCAAAAGTGGATCCCGAAATTGATTACACTGAACGAATAGGACGTGGGATTTTTTCCATTAAAACGGATCATGATAAAAAATATGATTTTGATTTTGATGATAATACCAAACTTAGGGGTCCGTTGAGCGAATTTGAAAATAAATTAGAATTTTCTATACCTAAAAATATTCCCATTGAATTTGATATGGATTTTGGAATTGGTGAAGCGAATATTGATTTCACAGGTTTAACACTATCTCGTGTCATCATTGACTGTGGCTTAGGTTCTATGAATGTTAGCATGAATACACCAAATCTTGAGACTTGTGATTTTTTACGAATTGACACTGGGTTGGGTGAATTTAATGCAGAAGGATTGGGAAACCTCAACGCTCGTGAAGTGGATATCGAAGTAGGATTGGGTTCAGCTGATATTGATTTCCGTGGTGAAATTACCAAAAATATAGAAATTGATATCAAAGTAGGAATGGGCTCGCTTGACCTTGTTCTGCCGGAGAATGTGAATGTGAAAGCGAAAGTTCATCACAACTTTTTATCTTCAGTGGATTTGGATGATTTTATTAAAAAAGGAAATCAATATTTAACTGAAGATTGGAATTCTGATTGGCCAACTGTTTACCTCGATATCAGCGTTGGATTGGGATCAATTGATGTTAATCGTCGATAAATACTGACCCTTCTTTTACTTCAACTTTAAAAGTCTTTACCTTTAAATCAGAATTAGCCACAGCGCAGGCTGCGTTAATATCAAATTCCCATAGATGCGATTTACATTGAATAATTGAATCTGAAATATTTCCATCCGCCAATGATGCACCACGGTGTGGACAGCGATTATCCCAGGCATGAATCTTCCCCTTTAAATTGAATAATGCAATGGGGGTGTCATCTATCATGACGAGTTTACTTCCGCCCTTGGGAATATCATTTAGTTCTGCAATTTTTTTCATCCTACCATCTTCAAAACCTGCGTTACGAGTTTTTCAATCCCCTCCGCAGCTTCTTTAATGGATTGAGCATCCATATAAGCTGGTGTTGTTACAATTTTCATTTCCTCATCCACAACCATTTCAGTTACAGGACATGAAACATGAGTACTTCCCATAGATTTAATATCACTGGCGGTAGATTCATCAGAACCGATTGTCATTTCCGCCGACTCATCCAGTTCAGCTAAAATTTTAGCCATCATCGCCGGGGCAATACAAATGGCACCGATAGGTTTTTGCAGAAGATGAACTTCTGTAACCAAACGATATACATCAGGATTGATGGAACACTCAGAACCAGCCATGGCATAGTCACATAAATTTTTGGCCACACCAAATCCACCGGGAATAATTAATGCATCTATATCATTCCCGCTTACTTCTGCCATATCTTTTATATTTCCACGGGCAATTCTGGACGACTCAACGAGCACATTTCGAAATTCATCCATTTCTTGACCCGTATAGTGGTTCACCACATGCATTTGATCAATATTGGGTGCCATAAGAACCATTTCAACACCGGCTCTATCTAAAGCCAACATAGTGATCACAGATTCGTGAATTTCTGATCCATCATTCACACCACACCCTGATAGTAATACGCCTACTTTTGTCATCATTATTTCCTTATTACAATTTGTCTTTAAGTCTCTTCATTAAATTTTGTTTGATATTTCTGCTTAATCCTGAATACTTGGTTCGTTTTACTGCCGATCCTTTGAACAATTTACGAAATCCATCTTCATCCATTGTGAACCAATCTTTATCTGTCAACGATAAAATTTTCGGCCGCGGTTGAAATGCTGGTTCACTTGTCATTTGTCCAAACTTTTGATTCCATGGGCATACATCTTGACAAATGTCACAGCCATAGATCCAACCGTCTAAATCATCTGCCCCTTCAGCAAATTCACCCCTGTATTCGATTGAGCGATAGGAAATACATTTTCCCGAATCAATTTGGTAAGATTCCAATGCATCGGTTGGACAAGCATCAATGCATGCGGTGCAGGTGCCACAAAGGTCTTCATCAAATGGCGGATCGTAATCCAATTTTATATCCACAATCAATTCCCCAAGGAATAGCCAACTGCCGAAATCTCGAGTAATCAAATTAGTATGTTTACCCTGCCATCCAATCCCAGCTTTTTGGGCCCAAACCTTTTCCATCACCGGTGAAGTATCTACACATGCGACCCCCTTAATATCTGGAGATGCTTCTTTTATCCATCCCAATAATTGAAACAGTCTTTTTTTCAATATATCGTGATAATCATCTCCCCAGGCATAATTACTGATTTTATGGTTTGCCTTTAGATCTGACTGGTTATGACCAGAATAATAATTCATAGCAACAGAAATGACAGATTTGGCCTCCGAGAAATAGGTATGAATATCCCCTCGTTCTTCTTTTCTCTTTTCCACCCATTCCATGGTTGAATGACCACCAGCGTTGAGCCATTGGTTCAAGTTGTTTTTTGCTTCAGGAGTCACTTCCGCTTTGGCAATGCCCACTTTCTGAAACCCCAATTCAATTGCTTTTGATTTAATTGAATTTGAAATAGATATTTCCATTGGAGAATTTAGAAAAACCAAATTGCTACATAACACCAAAAAGGGAATGTAAATTTTATCTCACAATGTCTCAATTCAACCAAAATTTAAACGAATGGCAAAAGAGTGGAGAAATGAAATCTGTTCTCTCTGATAACTTCGAAGTCTTCTGTAAAATAATCGGGAATAAAAATGCCGATGCTAATAAAACTGCGCTTCTTCTTCATGGTTTCCCGGAATCGTCTTATTCATATCACAGGGTGGTTGAAGGATTACAATCTAACTTTGACCGCATCATCCTTTTTGATTTTTTAGGATTTGGAATGAGTGACAAACCACTAGATCATAATTACAATATGATGGAGCAAGCCCAGATTGCCCTAGAAGTATGGGAATCCCTTGGTGTGAAGGGTGGACACTTAATTGCACATGATATGGGAGACAGTGTAGCTACAGAGCTTGTGGCTTTATCCAATGAAAGAAAAATCGGTAATTGGTTTTCAGATGGGTTTCAATCAATCACATTCACTAATGGCGGTATGGTCATTGAGCTTGCTGAACTTCGCGTCATGCAAAAATTGATGTTGAATCCAATTCTCGGACCTCTACTTTCAAGAATATCTCAGTATAAAGCATTTAAACAGCAAGTCTATAGCGCCAATGGTAGTGACAGATTAGATGAAACTGAAGTTGAGACCATGTGGACAGCATTCCGTAGTGGGAACGGAAAAAAAATAGGGCATTTTCTGATTAATTATTTAAACGACAGGTATACATATCAAAATATTCGTTGGTTACCGGCGCTCAAAGACACAACCCTTCCAATTCATTTATGCTGGGGCGAATTGGATGCTGTGGCCCCTATTGCCATTCCGGAAAAATTAGTAAATAATATTTGTCCCGATGCAAGTTTTACCCGAATGACTGAAACAGGTCACTTCTGCCAAATGGATAATCCCGACAAATGGCTGAAATCTATATTAGATTATTATCAGAAAAATTAGTCGTCGCACCTTAACAATTTCTCTGCCCATAAAATACCGATGATTGTTTTCACATCGGTGATCTTTCCTGACCAAACCCATGCCAATGCATCGTCTAATGAAGTGGGTGACAATTCAAGAAATTCATCAGGATCAAGGTTATGTTTAGTCTTGATTAAATCTTCGGCCAAATACATCCACATTTTTTCATTTGAGAATCCAATGGCGGGATGAATATTAGTTAAAAAAGTAAGTTTGTTAGATCGGTGTCCAATTTCTTCTTCCAATTCCCGATGAGCACAATCCAGTGGATCTTCGTCTTTATCCAACTTACCGGCGGGAATTTCGATAAATTCCTCTCCCGGTCCATAACGAAATTGCCTAATCAGGCAGATATTTCCATCAGGAAGGATTGGAATGAGACATACAGCTCCGGGATGATCAATCCATTCCCGCGTACTGGTTTTACCATTGGGCAATTCAACTTGATCTAGGTACAAATCAATTAATCGACCAGAAAATTTCTGCTCCGATAATATTTTAGTTTCTTTTAAATCAGACATTTAAAATATATTCTATTTATAATCTTTGAGAAGGGATCGTGCCTTCTTGATTTGCTCCCAATCCGAGAGTGTGTCATTTTTATCTGGTACCATATTCGCCACCTCATTCAAAAGTGTTAATGCCCTGACCTTCTTTTCTCCCTTATATAGGGCTTGAGCCAAGTACACTCTTTGTACTGCTGTAGCTTCTCCTGTATTCACCGCTTTTTCAAGAAATTTTAACGCTTCTTTATTATTAGGCCAGGAAAGTAAAAAAGGAATATAAGGTGATTTATAATGGACAGCCCCCAGCAACAGATATCCACCACCATCCTCATAATTATAATCCAGAAAAATAATCTTTAAAGCATGTTCTCGCATTTGATCAGCTACACCCTCTTTCGCTGCTGTCAAGATACCGTACACTTCGGCCCAACTGCCAAGATTGGTTAAATACCAATAACGAATATCTGCCCGGTTTGGATACTTTTCAATATAGGGCAGTGCCAATGTTTTGGCTTTATCAAATACAATCTTCTTATGGTTTTCTGATTGGGCGACAAATTTCCCCTTAAAATAGTAGGATTTTAATAAACCAATTACTGCATCAATTTCAGGGTCGGAATCACTTAGGGATAAATTATAATACTCAATAGCTTCGTTGATAGCTTCAGGTTTGGCTATGTTTTCCCTGCTACCTTCAGCTCGTCGGGTAAATGCGGCTAATCCTTTTTCTAGGTTGGTTTGCCCTAAGAGTATGCCAACCAATATGAATAAGATTAGCCCAACATTTTTCATTAAAAGTATTCGATATAAGTAATCTTTAATTCACGCTGGAAATAATCCACTTTTTCATCATCAAACAGAAGATTGTTAAAATCCATTTCAATATGGAGGTGCTCTACAAATGTCCACCGAATGGCCGCGTTCAGGTATCCACCTCGACTGATGGACATAGTTTTTGCTGTCATGTTATTCTCATTTAAGGCAGCATTATATTCTAAAAGAAGAGATAATTCCGGGTTGAATTCCATATCAAAACCGAAGAAATAATTCACATCCTTATCTCCGTCATTCACTTCGGCAAAATTGTAATTTGTACCCATATGAACACCAAGATTTCCCAATGGCGTTACCCAATTTTTACTTGTCGCTAAATATAACCCCATTGCTTTTACATCGTAACGCATGAGTGAATCGGCTGAATTAAAATTGCCCATTCCTTGGGTATCAATCCCCAGTGAAATACCGGGAACCGATTCTGTTTCATCAATGAGGCGGTATTTCAGGTTTGCCTCAGGTCGAGGATACCAAATCAAACTGTCGTCACCAATCAAATTGGCAGAACCAAAAGATAGTCCAAATTGAAATCGGTCCGTAAGGCCAACGCTGAGAGAGGATGTTAGGCCACCCCCTTTTTGAACGCGCATTTGCATGGCATAACTGCCACGGACTAATGTTCCTGCTGACGGAACAGTTACTAATGTTGACGGTGGCGGATAGGATTGGGCCCATCCGAATGCTACAAGTAGCAATGCACCAATGGTGGAAAATTTTAAAAACTTCATATATTACTCAGGTATGTGGTTATAGAATAACCAATTTACCTATTGTGCAAGACGCAAAGCAAGTTCAGGGGTAAATGCGTTCTCCATACTTAGAGGTAATGGATTCCACCCGAAATTTTGGCATGGTTAATTCTTCTTTTTCCCCGACAATTTTAAACTTGACCCGCTGATCACCCATCTCAACAAGGTGAATCATAAGACTGTCTCCATTTGTTAAAACCATGAGATCATAATTTGTTTTACGAATAAAAACGTCAAAAGGAACATCCAAGGTTTTTGAAAGAATATCTTCTAAAATAATTGAAATTTCATCTAACCGATTCCCAAACCGGGGTGGCGGAGTTTTATACAATGTTCCCGGCGCTGGTTGTGTCAAGGCAACATGGCTGATTTCCTGCCCCTGTCTATCATATTCCCAAATCTCCTTACGTCCCGTCAGCATATCACTGGAATAGGCAAAGCGACGAATTATTTTTTCACCAGGGAATGATGTCCATGTTTCACCGCTTAACAGGCCAAGGTGATCATAAATAAAATTGATTTTTCCGTAATGCTCCCCCCGCACAGTTGTGAATAGAATGGAGTCAATTTGTTCGGATTCATTTAAAATGAATTTCGATTCCTGTCCATCAAAATACCCATGACTATTATTTTCTAAAACTTTGCGGAATTCTTCAGACCAAATTTCATTCTTTCCAAATTGAATTAGACTGTCTGGTTTGTTCTCCACATTAAGGAAAAATTGCCGCAGCATTTTTTTATCATCTCCATATTCCAACACTTCCCTTTTAAGGGATTCACCATTGGCATCTACCCAATCTTTAAGTATTGGCATCTTTTTATCACTATAAAAAACCTGGAGGTGTGGTTTGTCAAATCGCTCCGAAGCAAGCAATCGATAGTCTGCTATAAAATCATGATCGTTGGCATAAAAACGCATAAAACTCACTTCAAGGTTTTGCCCCGGAATAAGACAAAAGAAAAATAGACCAATCAAAATCCGTTTCACTCTACATCCCCTTATGATCTGCCATTTTATTCAAATAGGCATTGGCCCAAGTTGCAAATTCGCCTATCTCAATATTGTGTCTAATCGTTTCCATAAGGGACATATAATAGGTCAAGTTATGGATGGTTGCCAGTCTCAAACCCAAGACTTCCTTAATATTAAATAAGTGACGGAGGTAAGCCCTTGTAAAGTTTTGACAGGTATAACATGGGCAATCTGAATCCAATGAACCAAATGAATCTTTATGGGTGCTATTGCCAATATTTACTATTCCTCCACTGGTGAATAACTGACCATTACGAGCGTTCCGTGTTGGCAGGACACAGTCAAACATATCTACTCCTCTTTGGACCGACTTCACCAAATCAGTCGGTCGCCCCACACCCATAAGGTAACGCGGTTGATCTTTGGGTAAAAGGCCATCCATTTGTTCAACTGTTTCAAACATTGCATTTTTTTCTTCACCGACAGCAAGACCTCCAATGGCAATTCCACAATTGGCATAAGGGATTAATTCTTCGGCGCTACGTTTTCGTAAGTGTTCGAAAATACTACCCTGAACAATGGGGAAAAGAGTCTGTTTCCAATCGTATAATGGTTCACTCTTATTTAGGAATTCAGCACATTGGTTGACCCAAAGGGTAGTGCGCTCCACTGCTTTTTCTACCGTATTTTTGTTAGATTTCCCTGCTGGGCATTCGTCAAATGCCATAATAATATCTGATCCCAAGTGGCGTTGAATATCCATGGAAAATTCCGGTGTAAAAAAATGTCGGCTTCCATCCAAGTGGGATTGAAACTCCACCCCATCATTAGATATTTTATTCAGTCGTGCCAATGAAAAAACTTGAAATCCGCCACTGTCAGTTAAAATAGATTTATCCCAATTCATGAAGGCATGAAGACTGCCTGCTTTATGAATCAACTCGTGACTAGGCCGAAGATATAAATGATAAGTGTTTCCCAAAATAATTTGTGCATCTAAATGGGAAAGGACTTCAGGATCAATAGTTTTTACCGCACCTTGAGTGCCAATGGGCATAAAAACCGGTGTTTGAATTTCGCTATGGTGTGTTTTAAGTGTTCCCCTTCGGGCGGAAGTTTCAGTATCTTTATGGGAAATTAAAAACTTCATTAAAATAAATGATGGAATGCTTCACCCACATTTGAAACGCCGGAAATTTTAATACCCTTTGGTGAATCTTTCATCCGTTTTACATTGGCTGCCGGGGCGATGACTGTTTTAAATCCCAGTGATTTTGCTTCATTTACTCTGGCTTCTAAACGGCTAACAGAGCGAACCTCACCGCCCAATCCTACTTCACCAATTAAAACCACTGATTCTGACACTAGTTTATCCCGGGCTCCTGAAGCAACGGCTGTGATTACAGCTAAGTCGGCCGCCGGATCGTCCACCTTTAGTCCGCCAACCAAATTCACAAAAACATCTTTGGTTCCCATGTGGGTTCCCAATCGTTTTTCAAGGACGGCCAAGAGCATAGCCAATCGTTTAAAATCGAATCCATTTACATTTCGTTGTGGTGTACCAAAATTGGCGTTAGATACGAGAGCTTGGACTTCTACTAAAATGGGACGACTCCCCTCTAATGAAGGAAAAATAGTTGAACCTGTAATATCATTCCGGCGCTCTGCCAAAAATAATTCTGATGGATTATCCACTTCTATTAATCCGCCTGATTCCATTTGAAATATGCCTACCTCATTGGTAGCGCCAAAACGATTTTTGGCTGACCGAAGTATTCTGTGATCATACCGGTCATCTCCTTCTAAATAGAGAACTGTATCAACCATATGTTCCAGCATTTTTGGTCCCGCAATAATACCTTCTTTTGTGACGTGACCTACAATAATTACAGCAACATTGCGCTGTTTTGCCAATTGAAGAAGCTGCTGACCGCATTCCCGAATTTGGCTGACAGAACCGGGCAACGAATCCAATCCATCACTAAAAACAGTTTGAATCGAATCAATTACAACCAATTCAGGCTTAATTAAAGACACTTGATCTAATATGCCTTCTATTCGATTTTCGGATGAAAGATGAAGCGAATCTGAGTTCACATTTAACCGTCGGGCTCGCAATCCAATTTGTTCTTCACTTTCTTCTGCAGAAACATAAAGGACGGGTTTTTGAAAAGCAGGTAAAATTTGAAGCGCTAGGGTGGATTTCCCAATCCCTGGATTACCACCCAATAAAATAAGTGATCCTGGCAAAAGTCCGCCACCCAGGACGCGGTCCATTTCAGAAATTCCTGTAGAAATTCGTTTCACTTCTCCGCCAAGAAGTACGTCCTCTAATTTTCGAGATTCCCGTGCTTGCCCATTGCCGCCTTTTTTTCGGTTTTTCGAAACTTTGTATTCACTGAGTGTACCCCATTCATTACAGGAGGGGCATTGGCCATGCCATTTGGGATGGTCATTTCCGCAGGCTGAACACAGGTATACAGTTTTAGATTTTAATTGTGGCATATTGAGGGGAGAAATTGGAAATAGAACAATCCATAATCAAGAAGAAACGCAGGCTAAATATCTAATTGGGAATATAAAATCAAATGAAATTCAAATACTTAAAACATAATAAAAGTAATTACACAATTCTGTTTTATATAATAATTGATTTTTTCTACCAGTCATACCCCATGGATATAAGGAATTTTAATCCTCATTTCATAGTATAACCCCAGAACAACCTTAACCTACTTACATCCGTGGTTTGTATTAAAGAAGTGGTGGTGCCTTTTTTTATGTCATAAACGCTAATCAAATTAGACCAACTATAGATTATTGTATTATTATCATTAGCAAATTGTAGGCGGGATATTTGGATATCAATTTTTTGTTCATTAAAATTATTACTGCTAATGTCGACAAGAGCTCCATAATCATTATAAAATGTTTTATACGCAATAAAATTATTATCTGGAGATAGTGTCATATGCAAAACATCTTTCTCACGAATAAATATTTCTATATTTTTTGTATTTATATTTACTTTATAAATTGCTTTTAAATCATTAAAAATAAAATGTGTTTCATCTTGAAGAATTATACAATTATAAATTCTCTCCTTAGTCTCAAAAATGTTATTTAACCCTATATCATCTATACTTGTAGAATAAAATTTATAACTGTTTTTACCATGAGATTGAAATAAAATTCTTTTCCCATCATTTAAGAATTTGGGATATTTTTTAATACTATTTAGATTGTTATTGGTTACCATCCTTTTACTGTCCCCATCCATATTCATAATAAAAACCTCATCATTTCCGGTTTCATTGCTTATATAAACTATTTTTTCTCCATTATTTGAAAAAGAAGGGTAACTCTGTCTGTACCCATCTCTTGTTAGGTTTTTAAATGAATCTAATTCAGTGTGGTATATATAAATATCATTCATTTCTCTCGACCCGCCATTTCTGCCATATTGAATATCTGCTTCAAAAATGAATTTTTGACCATCTGGCGAAAAATTACCATTTCGAAAATAGACATTATTTTGACCAAAAATTTGATCTCTGTAATTGAATATATATTTTGTAGTGTCTTTGCTGGAATTGAATATGCTTAAATTATTAATAGGATGATAAATGATTTTATACTGTGTTGGAATAATTTCCTCAGTTTGTTCCCTCTCTTCATCACAACTCAAAAAAGGAATAATGAGAATCATTACATAGAATATTTTAATTTTGACTGTCGCCATTGGAAAACTCTATTTCAACAATATCAGTTTTTTAACTTCTTGATAATCCAGTGTGTAACCTTGTGAATAGGTTATTTGGTAGAGATATATCCCAGCACTCGCGGGTGATCCGAGATGGTTAGTTCCATCCCAAATAATTGAATATGTACCAGGTGAATAGTCCTGATTTACAAGTGTCTTAACTAACATGCCGTTAATGCTATAAATCATGAGCTGTAGATTCCCATTCATTGACTTATTGGCTAATCGTGGTACACCGAATTTTATTGTGGTGTTTGGATTAAATGGATTCGGGTAATTTTGTGAAAGGAAAAACTCATTGGGAATCTGAATTATTGATTTGTCAAAATCACTGTTTATTTTTGGATACTCTTCCCACCCTTGAACATAATGCTGATCTGTAACTGTATTGCCATTGCTATCTGTTACATCAACCTTTAAAAAGCTGTTACCCGTGCATAGATAAAAGTTTAAGATTGCGTTATTATTTCCGACGGGATTCCAGTTGTCATCACAGGGAATCCTTAAATTATCATCACATTCCCATCGATAATACCATTGATAAGCAAATGGAGACTCTCCATTTGTTATATTTACAAACCATGATTGCGTATTGCAATTCACTCCAGATGGCCCAGATATAGCTACATTAAAGGCCGGCAGTGGTGCTGTTTTAAATGCAGCCACCTCGCTAATTCTTTCTTCATGAACTCTTGCCACATCATTTTTATCTGAAGTCCCCGCAGGAACACCTTCTGTAAAAATTGCGCTAGGGTTAGATAAAAGCATTTCTCTGCCACGGGGATTTCCATTAGAATCATTTCCAGTTGCCTTCACAGCCATTACAGTTTTATATGATCGTCCCCCTGAATAAACCCAATAGCCATACCCATAATCATATGCAATTAAGTCTTCTTCATCTACTGTATCATGTGTTCCACCAAATAAGTGACCAATTTCATGGGTAAACGTGAAACGCTTGTCTTCATCCATACAGTTAGCTTTGACTACAGCAAATGCTTCGCCCATAGTAGCTTTTATTGTTGTGGCTAAACCACAATCGGCTCCACCACCAGCTGTTATTAGAATTACAATATCCGCGCCATACTGATTCCTTAAGTCATGTATATAAGTGAAGTAACTATCGGTTGTATTGGAAAAACGTTCAAGGTTTACACCCATTGATGGGTCTTCAACATAAGTATCATCTTCCTGAATATGAATTACATTTAGTTTTATATATTGGCCAATTAGGCTCTTATTATAAATATCTTTCGTATCTTGCTCGCTTTGATTTATTAAGTTGACTACAGGATCGCTGACAGACGAACCCGCTTCAGAAGTATAGATAACTAAAACATCAAATGTAATAGGTGTAGATGTTCTTGAGTCAGAAGATTTGCCATTATTTTTTTCTGCATGACTTATTATTTTTTTACTACTCATAAAAAGGGCACCGGATGGATATTCTTTAGGGTGGGGTGATAATTTATTTGAAGGACTTTTTTTATAAATGGCGTATGTATGATTTCCTAATGGGGAGATTCGGATGAATATTTCGTTAGCACGAATGAAACCGGATATTTTATTATCCGAACTGAAAAACCGTACATAGTTATTCTTATCATTAATTTTTTGTTGTTGAACACCCATCCAAGCCTAAGCTGTTGAACTATAAGTTTTAAATTCAGTTTTTATGGCTTTAATCTGTATGTCGTCATATAAATTTAAAAGTAGGGATTCCTTATTTTTTAATGATCTATCATTTTTACTATAAACCAATCGTAAGTCTAATACTCTCTTGTCTTTTTCAAGTTTAATCAGAATTTGTAATTGATCTTCGTTTAAACTTCCACGTTGAGTAGATTCAAAAAATGGATTAGAGGCTTGAGCATGGAATACATTAAATGAAGAAAATATAAAATAAATGCTTAGTAAATAACTTGTTGATTTTTTCATTTCGAAGTCCTTCTTATTCGGTGGGGAAATTCCAGATTTCACAGAGTTTAATAGAATCCTTAAAAAATCACAATATATAATAGAATTTAAATCCTACCAGTCATACCCCATGGATATATACCATTGTGGTTTCCCAAAACCGGTATCGGTCCAGTCATAGGCTGCTTCGACGCGCAATAAAACAAAAAAGGGCACTTTAATGCCATAACCGATAGATTTAATCCACGGTGAAAAATCATCCGATATATTTTGACCATATTTTGTCTGCAAATAAGCTCTATCTGAAAATTCCCGCTTATCATCCCAAGCGGCACCAATATCCATAAAAATATGGCCTCGGATATTTCCCAGAACCATCTTCAAGGGAAATCCCAACTGAAAATATTGAATAAAAGGAAAACGAAATTCCAAATTTGTTAAAAATACGTTTGTTCCAAAGCGTTCTGAATAACGGGCGCCTCGCATTGGAAATGCATACTCTGAAAAATAAATATCCTGAAGCAATGTTTTATTTTGACTATCCAAAATCACATTACGCCAGCGCGCTTCACCAGTATCGCTATCTTTTTTGCCATCCGTCGTCCCAGTACCTATAAACCAATTTTGTATTCCACCTAAGAAATATTTTTGAGGATTTTTCCCAGTACTTGTCCCAAAGAATAAACGCCCTGCAAAAGAGTAATCCCTGGAAATCATTTGATATTTACGCATATCAATTTTTAGCTTTTGATAGGAAATACCCTTGTCCCCCATTGCTGGACTAATCTCCAAAGTGGTATTCTGTCTGAATCCATCAATAGGACCGGTATAGCCAAAAACAGCATTATCATATACATAGCTTAAGGTTGGATTAAAAGAAGTAAAACCATCTTCATTTATGATTTTGTTTTGATTCAGATATGGATCAATCTCAAATAATTTGTAATCCAAGTTGTGAACCACTGCGCCAACATCAATCCTATGGAAGCGGTTAAATGGGCGTGAGGCCGAAGCCGCTATACCAAAATGCCGCATACGCGCAGTTAAATCTGTCAGTAGTCCCACTTCATTAACAGAATATCCGGCATAGAAAAAATCAGCTTGGTGAAATAAGGTAAAATAATAATCCAGCCGGTTTTTCAAATAGGCGTAATTCAAGTAATAATCACTATTTTGAAGAGATATTTGGGATTCCATTGCTATGGAAAACTGGTGATCACCCATAATATCGCTAAAATAGAACATAAGTAATCCTTGATAGCCAAATACATTATTATAACCAGCCGTTCCTTGGGCCACATCTAAACTAAATCGTGTTTTGTAAACTTGGGGAATATAATTGCCATCATCTTTTCTAAAAACAGAATCCGGTCTCGACTCAACTGTTGGATCATCAGAGGATTGATCGTTATACTGATCATACTCCCAAGCAAAAATGTATGTAGAATAATCAGTTGTATTTGTCTGGGTACCCTTTCTTTTGTGTTTCCGAAGATCAGCTAACTCTTCCTCTTCACTCACATCACGATTGGCTATAAAGTTTGTCGGTTCAACAGTAGTCGGCTCCATTGAAAGTGGATTGTTGATTCGGTAAACGTCCCAACCCAACCCGGAATACCCAGAGAAGACCATAGTTCCATCGTCTTCCGTAAGGCTCAATTGAAAAAGTCCCGTTAGCAGATTGGTAACAACCTGGCCTTCCTTCTCATTCAAATCATGGCGAAATAGATTCCAAGTGCCATTATAATCTGCCGTATAGAAAAGTGTATTTTCAGTGCGGGAAAAAATTGGGTAATTCTCATTATAATCTGTATTTGTAATACGGTCAATTTTACCGGATGCTACTTCAATCGTATAAATATCCCGTTGGTCATATTCATGGTTCAGCATATCTTTTGCTGTGGTTGGACCATCATTGTTTTTGCTGCCACGATCAGAAACAAATGCTATTATTTTTCCGTCTGGACTCCAGGATGGTTCCGTATCAGAATAAATATCATTTGTAATATTATTTAATTTTTTACTATCCAGATCATAAAGATAAATATCGCTAGCGCCACCTTCATTCCCGATAAAAGCCAATTGATTTCCATCAGGACTCCAGGATGCTGTAAAAACACCATCTAAATCGAAATCAATTTTTTCCTGTTTTCCCGTATTCACATTAATTAAATAAAGGGCATCATGGGCGCCTGCTTTGGCTGCTATTACAACACGTTCACTGTTGGGAGACCAACTGATTCCCGGTTGAAGAAATTTCAATTCTTCAAAATTGATTGAACGGCTCCCCTTAACAAGTCTTTTAATCTTTTTACCGGTTACTGCATCAAGAATATAAATATCCATATATCCCGACCGATCGGATAAAACTGCAATTTTACTGCCATCAGGAGAAACCGTCGGTGAAACATTATAAAAGTTTCTTCCTTTTTTATGATCCGTTAACCGTTTGGCAATATCCTTAACCTCGTCTCTTCCGGCCACGTCAGGATAGTATTCTTTTTTAATATACTTATGCCATTGTTCCGTTAATTCTTCAAAGTCCATGCCAAGAGCTTCTTTAAAACCATTTTCTGCAGAACCGCGGCGCTTCATGGCTTGGAATATTTCACCAATTTTTTCACGGCCATATTTAGCCGCAATAAACCGCCATACTGATTGACCGCCTTTATAAGCTAAAAAATATTCTAATTCTCGAATAGTTGGAATTCGTTCATTAATGGCCAAATCACGGATGGTCATATCCGCCTGAGTATCCCAATTCATAGAAAGGTATTCTGCCAATCCTTCATTTGCCCATAGTGGAATACGAAGGGTCATTCTACCCGAAATGATATTTTGCATCCGGCCGCCATAAACCATATCATTTATCATGGCATGGACCAACTCATGGTGGATTACATGGCGAAATGCTTCATAATCTCCCTCAAATGGAATAACAACACGGTTCTTGAACAATTCAGTAACGCCGCCGATACCTTCCTGCATATACTGGCCAATCACATTGGTCTGTTGAAATTCATTATGTGAATGATAAACAATGATCGGGACAGGGCGTTTTGTAAGATTCCAGCGAAGATGCTTGGCGATTTGCTCATAAGATTTACTGGCAACTTCCATAGTAAATTGGGCCAACTCAATTTCATCACCGTAATAGTAGACATCAAATTGAGGCGAAGAAATGTAATTCCAGTCGTAATCTCGGTACTGGACTTTATTTTGCCCAAAAGATTGGGCCATTAGCACGGATAATACCGGCATGATGATGATGAAAAGAATTCGTTTCATAGTATACTATATTTGAATTTAATCAGTTAGTTCCTGAAATTCGACGATATTCATTAAAAAATGTTAAAAAAATTAATTATATATTTTTCTAGTTTCAGGATTGACTGACCTCTTTGAAAAATAGTACTTTAGCCACCATGGATTTGCCCGTCTTTTTTATTTCAGACATCCATTTGATGCTGGAAAGATCAGAATCCGAGGTAAGGCGCCAAAATATCCTCTTTCAATTTCTTCATCATGTGAAAGAATCGGGAGGTACGTTAGTGATAAATGGTGACCTCTTCGATTTTTATTTCGAGTACAAAGATGTTATTCCAAAAGTATTTGTCCCTTTTTATCACGAAATACTCAAGTTACGTGAGGCAGGGGTTAAAGTGCATTTTGTCCTCGGTAATCACGATTTCTGGGTGCGCGATTTCATTACGGAAACACTATTCGATGAAACCTATTTTTCTGATACAACCTTTGAAGTGAATGGTAAAAAATTCTATGTAACCCACGGTGATGGTTATTTATCCTGGGATTCGGGCTATCGAATTCTTAGAGGATTTATCCGCTCCCGTTTTTTTATGTGGTCCTACCGCTGGTTACATCCTCGAATTGGATATGCCTTCGCCCGTTGGATATCTAAAAAAGGTGAAAATTATCATCATTCAGATGAATATAATAAAAAGATATCTGACGAAATGGCTATTCATGCAAAAAAACGACTGGACGAAGGATTTGATTATTTTATTACAGGCCATTATCACCAGGCAAAGGATTTACCCCTCAATGGTGGTAAATTGTTGATTCTTGGGGACTGGCTCAGCTTTTTTTCTTATGCAAAATTTGATGGCCATGATCTGAAATTAAATTTCTGGGATAAAAATGAAACGTCATAGCCTCATTGTACTTCTATTATGTTCTCTCATCTTTGTTGATGGTTGTTCTATGATAAAAAAATTCTGGCCGGGTAAAAAGGACGGCTCGGAAGACATTTCTTATGAATTAATTGAAAATCTCCGCACCGCATTCAGTGAAGGTAAACTTCAAGCTTTAGAAGAAATGATCGCTATTTATCATGATACAGATCAGCCTTTTGATGTGCGAATTGCAGCCGGAAAGGCATTGGCAGAGACACAACATCCCACTGCATTAAACGCTATTTCTGAAACGGTTGGAGAAGCAGCCGCTTTGGATGTGACATTCATGGTGGCATCCATCGAGCTGTTGGCTGAATTTAGAGATGACCCGCGCGCAGCCGATGCAATGGTTGGAGCCATGAATAAGGTAGAAGAAAAAACCAATTCACTACAAATGGCACTGGTGCAAAATTTGAATAGAGTCCGCACTAAAGACCAAGTGTTGGCCTTACTGGATCTGTATGAAGTGAGTCGAAGCAATTTTAACAGGACAGAAAGGTTGTTGACAGAAACATTGGGTGCCTTGGGAACGGATGAAGTTGTACCTATCCTGACACAAATATCGAGAGATCCAGATGTAAACTTGGGCATTCGAAATCGCGCCATAGAAATCCTCGGAAAAAAAGACCCCTCACAAGTGGCGGGAGCTTTTGCAGAATTACTGGGCGATCCACAAACTAACTTAGAAGTACAGGATTTTGCCCTGAATACGATGAAAGGTGTTAAGGAAGAAAACCTCATACTGGCCCTGCTTCAAACTTACCGTACGGGCAAAGATCAGTATTACAATTTGTTAACCACCTTGTTAGAAGCATTGGGTGAATTCAATGATCCTGAAATTCGAAGTGCCGTGAAAGCAATTGCCATGAATAAGGATTACCCTTTAGAAATACGAATGAAAGCGATTGAAAAGCTGTCGGGTTTAGGCGATAACACTGTAATTCCATCCATTATGCCGATCTTGTCTGATCCTGAACAATATAAACTTCACGCCACTGTAATTCAGACTGTTAAAAATCTTGGACAATATGACGACTATGAGCAGGAAATTCGGCGGCGTACTTTCGAAGCCCATCAAAAAGCTGTGATTCTAAATGATTAAAATCTATTTACCCATATTATTAATTAGCTTTTGTTATAGCCAAGAAAAGGCCGACACAACCCTTGCTTTACCTATGGATACAACAATCATCGCTAAGCCCGATACAATTCAAGAAATCAGTACGGAAGAAATCTTGGAGGCAACGGAAGCCACGAAAAAAGATACTTTAATCCCTTTACCTGAAGTTCGTGAAATGGGTGAAAAGGCAAATAAATTAGCGCCGGGAGAACCTTTTTTCGAATTAAAATCGAGTATTAATCTCCTCCACCAACAAATGGATTCACTCAAAAGAGTAATATCCGTTTATGAAGAAGGCAAAGGCGCCATACCCACAATTGACGAAGAATTGCTTAACTTGATCAAAATTCCCCAACTCCGTCATCGCATTGAACTTCAAAACGGGACGATTGTGAATGGTGAAATTATCCAGGAAGATGACTTGGGCATTATTATTCAAACATCCATTGGACAATTGGCCATTGAACGGGACCGTGTTGTCAATATTACTGAAGATTTGCCCCCCAATGCCAAAGTTGAATTGATGGGAGAACCATTTGTTAATGCCTTTCCCGATCGAGAAGAGATTACAGGTACAATTAAAAATATCGGTTCCAAACGGGCAGATTTTGTACGGGTTATTGCCCATCTATGGTCAGCTACGACAGAATTGGTTCACCAAGATTCTGTATTTGTATCCGGCCATAATCAGAAATATTTGACTGGAATAAAATCAGATACGGCTCTTGAACCAGGATCAAGTAGTGAATTCAAATTGGTTATCTCCCTCGCTGAAGGAGATAATGTTTCCTATCGAACCTATGATGTTCGCTGGGAAACGTTTAAATAAAATTTAATACAGACGCGTCTGGTAAACGTCATGAAGACGGATCAATCCGGCGCAGGATTTTCCATTTCCATTCACTACGGGCAAAACGGATATCTGCGATTCCCTGTCTTCCATCATTGTTACTGCATCTTTTAAGGGTGCGCCTTTTGTAACTGAAATCGGGTTAGAAGTCATCACTTCACCAACGGTGAGTTGATCAATATCTCCATTGGTTGCCAAACAACGGCGCAGATCACCCTCAGTAACAATACCCAATAATTGGTTATCCCCATCCACAACTAAGGCAGCGCCTTGGGGTTTTTCAGTCATTTCAATCACCACTTTACGCAAACGGTCATTGATACCCACCGCCGCAACATTTTCTATAGGCTGCATGATGTTTGCCACCGTTAAGCGAAGACGCCTTCCAAGATCACCAGCGGGATGGAGTTTGGCAAAATCTTCATGATTAAATCCGCGGTGACTCATGAGAACAGCAGCTAAAGCATCACCAATGGCCATGGCTAATGTGGTGCTGGAAGTAGGCACGATACCCAAGGGATCCGCCTCTTTTTCTACCGATGCATCCAATACAACATCCATTTGATCTACCAAAGGAGATTTCATATTTCCAAGGATACCAATCATGGGTGAATTGAAATCTTTCAGAATGGGCAGTAGCCGCATCAACTCTTCTGTGGCACCGCTTTTAGAAATAAGAATAGTTGGATCTCCAGGCGCATAGATTCCCAAATCACCATGAACCGCCTCTGCCGCATGGAGAAACACTGCTTTATTCCCAACACTGCATAGGGTAGCAACAATTTTTTGGGCTATAAGTCCCGATTTTCCCATACCGCAAATCACCACTTTCCCGGAATGATTAATGATTATTTCACTGGCTTGAACCACTCCTTCTTGGATGCGTTCTGCTGCATTAATTAATTCTTGTCCTTCTTCACGAAGAATTTGCCCGGCGATGTTTTTCAGTTCTGAGTTCGACATAGTTATTGGACTAAATTACGCCTTTCCGGCAATTTTTACCATAATGGCATTTTGAGCGTGCATCCTATTTTCAGCTTCATCAAAAACGATTGATTTTTTTGATTCCATCACCGCATCGGTAACTTCCCGATCCCTTTCAGCCGGGAGGCAATGCATGAATAAAGTATCTTTCCCCGTGGAATTCATCATGGCGGAATTCACCTGGAAATCAGAAAATATTTTTTTCCGTGCTTGTGCTTCTTCTTTTTGACCCATAGATGCCCACACATCAGTGTAAATTACATCCGCTCCCACTACGCCTGCCTTAGGATCGTGGGTCACCTCAACGGTAGATATTCCAGCATCTTCTACCAGTTTAATAGCACTAGCCTCCGGTTCAAATCCTCCTGGACAAACACATGTAAAATGGAAAGGAATCCGCGCAGCAAGGTGAAGCCAGGAATGGACAATATTATTTCCATCACCCACATAAGCAATTTTCATATTATCTAGATTTCCACGATGTTCATAAACAGTGAGAATATCAGCCATGATCTGACATGGATGGTTATAATCAGTCAGTCCATTTATCACTGGGATTGAAGAATATTCGGCCAATTCCAAAACATGTTGATGGTCAAAAAGACGCGCCATAATCATATCATTATAACCGCTGAAAACGCGCGCAATATCTTTTAACGCTTCCCGTTTCCCAATCCCAATATCATTCGGTCCCAAAAAGAGCGCATGACCACCTAAGCGGAAAAAACCAGTTTCAAAAGAGACGCGGGTTCGGGCCGATGGTTTGGCAAATATCATTGCCAAAGAATGACCCTTAAAGGGTTTATAATTTTCCCTGTTTTTTAATTTTTCTTTTATCTCCTTCGCAAGATCCAAAGTTCCCCAAATTTCATCCGTCGTAAAATCAGTAATATGTAAAAAATCTCTTTTCATCTCTTTCCTTATTCCTTTAATCTTCTACCTTATAAAATGTATTTACTCAAATCTTGATCTTCAACAATATCCTTCAATTTTTTATCCACCAATTTTTTGGTAATGGTAATTGTTTTTTTCTTTCCTGTGGATTCATCAAACATATAGTCATCCAACAAAGTCGTCATAACCGTATGCAAACGCCGGGCACCTATATTTTCCATTTTGGAATTGACTTGTGCTGCGATCTTTGCAATCTCCCGGATGGCATCCGTTTCAAATTTAAGTGTCACATTTTCAGCGCCCAACAGGGCCATGTACTGTTTGATCAATGAAGATTCAGGATGTTTCAAAATTTTTACAAAATCGTTCACAGTGAGCTTATTCATTTCTACACGAATAGGAAATCGT
Source organism: Candidatus Neomarinimicrobiota bacterium (assembly GCA_018647265.1). Taxonomy (NCBI): domain Bacteria; kingdom Pseudomonadati; phylum Fidelibacterota; species Fidelibacterota bacterium. Next base: position 26,797 of record JABGTK010000064.1, read on the forward strand.
CCCTGAAGTTCGGGTATCATATCCGATGGAGAAGACACATGGAATGCGCCGGCTGAAATAAACAACACATGATCTGTTTTTACGGCGCCATACTTAGTAGGGACACGGCTACCTTCAACAATCGGAAGTAAATCCCGTTGTACACCTTCTCTACTTACGTCCGGACCTGATCCACCACCGTTACTATCAACAATTTTATCAATTTCATCCAAAAAAACAATGCCATTATTTTCAACTCTATGTTTCGCCATTCGAACCAATTCATCTTGATCCATGAGGCTGTCAGCTTCCATTTCAATAAGGATATTGCGTGCATCTGAGACAACCATCTTGCGGCGTTTTTTATGGCCGGGCATAACGTTTGAAAGCATATCTTTAATATTCATGCCCATGTCATCCCCGCCCCCTAAAGGACCGAATATCTGCATCATGGGTGCGGCATCTTCCGTTACTTCTATATCAATCTCCCGCGTTTCAAAATCACCATTTAGCAATTTTTGGCGAAGGCGATTTCTTGTTTTTTTATGCCGCACTTCCTCTTCTTTAGATAGTTTATGGGTGCCATCAATAGGGAAAAGTGAATCTAAAATTCTTTCTTCAGCCATCGTTTCAGCCAATCCTTGGACTTCAATCTGTTTTTCCTTTTTGACGATACTCATAGCCACATCGGCCAAATCACGGATGATGGATTCTACATCTCGCCCCACGTAACCCACTTCAGTAAATTTACTCGCTTCAACTTTGACAAATGGTGCTTTGGCTAATTTCGCTAACCGGCGGGAAATTTCCGTTTTACCCACACCTGTGGGTCCGATGAGTATAATATTGTTAGGCACAATTTCATTCCGCATATCGCCGTCAACCTGTTGTCGACGCCAACGATTCCTTAAGGCAATGGCCACGGCCCTTTTTGCGCTGGTTTGACCGACAATATAGCGATCCAATTCCTTAACAATTTGCTTCGGTGTGAAATCGCTCATTTCACCTCTAGAACCGTTATGGAATCATTGGTATATATACACAGTTCGGCGGCGATTTTAAGTGATTCTTCCACTATCTTTTTGGCTGGATAAGTGGTGCTTTTCATGAATGCTGTCGCAGCTGACTGAGCAAAACCGCCACCGGATCCGATAGAAATAATCGGTCCGTCCGGTTCAATTACATTGCCATCCCCTGAAACGATGAATGAATGTTTTTTATCCATGAGTGCCAATAATGCTTCCAAATTGCGAAGGAATTTATCTGTCCGCCATTCTTTAGCTAATTCCACTACGGAGCGGGTCAGGTCCCCTTCATATTCTTCCAACTTGGATTCGAACTTTTCAAACAAAGTGAGGGCATCGGCGGCGGCGCCGGCAAATCCACCAAGAATAGTGCCCTTATCAGTTTCAAACTGACGAACTTTTACTGCTTTTTGCTTAAATGCCATATCACCAAAGGTCACCTGGCCATCGCCACCAATGGCAATGACCCCTTTTTTTCGGACACCCAAAATAGTTGTCGAACGAATTTTAACGTTCATTTATTTCTCCATTAACAATTTAAATAAACGGGAATCTGCAGGCAAAACCAGCGTTGTTTTATCATCTACTATTTTTTTGTAAGCATCTAAGGTTCGGACAAATTCATAGAATTTCGTATCGGCAGAATAGGCGTTGGCGTACACTTCTACAGCTTTTGCATCTCCTTCACCGCGAACCCGTTCCGCTTCTTTATAGGCATCGGCTAAAATAATAGTCTTATCCTTATCCGTAGATGCGCGGATTTTCTGAGCCTCTTCTTCACCTTCAGAACGGAATTTATTAGCTTGTCGTTTTCGTTCTGCTTCCATCCGGGCATAGATCGATTCCTCATTCTGAGAAGGCAAATCTACTCGCCGAATCCGGACATCGATAATGGCAATTCCATAATCCTTTGTTGCCTTGTCACTGGCCGCAGTCACCTTTTCCATAATTTCTTCCCTGTTTTCAGTAATGATTTCGGACATATCATGGGTTCCCAGTTCACGACGCAATTCAGAATAGACTATATCATCCATGCGGCTGAGAGCCGTAGGAATTGCCTGCACTGTTTTCAAGAATTGAAGCGGGTCAACAATTTTCCAACGGACATAATTATCCACAATGAGTGATTTTTTATCTCTACTCAAGATTTCTTCCGGCGGTGAATCGTATTCTAACAACCGATCGTCAAACACTACTTTTTCCTGGAAAGGGAATGGAACTTTCATGTGCAAGCCCGGTGTTGTGATGGTCCGAACCGGTTTACCAAACTGAAGTATAACCGCTTGTTCTGTTTCACTGATGATAAAAACTGATGTTAATCCCAACAGAACAATGATTGCCCCCAATCCCAATAATATTTTCTTCATGATTATTTACCCCCTTTTGCATTCAAATTTAGCAAATTAATTAAATTCCCATTTTTGGAATCCGGCACTACAATCTTTTGACTTTTTGCCAGAATCTCTTCCATTGTTTCCAAATAAAGCCGTGTTTCAGTAACTCCTTTTGCTTTGCGGTATTCCTTCAACACAGCGCTGAATTTGGCCACATCACCTTCGGCACGGGCGATACGTGCTTCTTTATAACCTTCCGCTTCACGGATCATTGCTTGAGCTTCTCCTCGGGCTTTCGGAATCACATCGTTGCGGTAACCTTCGGCTTGGTTCACCATTCGGTTTTTATCTTCTTTTGCGGAAGCTACATCCTTAAAGGCTCCGATCACCTGTTTTGGCGGACCTACATCCTGTAACTGAACAGCTACAACCAAAATCCCTGTTTCATATTTATCCAAAATATTCTGAATCAAGGCTTTGGTTTCTTCCTGGATCATGAACTTACCGGAGGTCAACGCTTCATTAATATTATGTTTACCTACAATGGTTCTTAAGGATGCTTCAGACGCTTCCCGAACTGTGAGTTCATGTTTAATGAAATTGAATGTATAGGCCACGGGATCCTTTATGCGGTACTGGACGATCATTTCTGCATCGACGATATTTTCATCCCCAGTAAGCATGAGACTCTCCCGTTCAACCGTTTGGTATTGATTTTTTCCTACAGTTCTAAATCCAATTTCAATTCGTTTTACTTCTGTCACTTTCGGTGTTGAAACAGTTTCAATTGGATATGGAAAATGGTAATTCAATCCCGACTGAGCGGCCCTTGAATATTTTCCAAAAGTTTGGACTACCCCTACTTCATCCGGACCAACCACGTAGATTCCTGTGAGCAGCCACAGAACCAGTGCAATCCCAGCTATAGGCAGCGCACCCATTGCTAATACCGGTACCTTTATTTCTTGATCCCCGACTATGATTCGTTTGTATTGCATATTTTCCCCTTATTTAAGTTGTTAATTGCCGTCGCAATCGTGCGACAGGTAAATGGAGTTGTTCTCTATATTTCGCCACCGTTCGGCGGGCCACAGGAAATCCTTCAGCCTCCATTTGATTTGCTAAATCAGTATCCGTGAGTGGTGAATCTTTATCTTCATTATTAATGAGTTTTTTCAGTAAATCTTTAATGGCATTGGTGCTGATCTCTTCCCCACTGGCCAATGTATATGCTTCTGTAAAAAAGGATTTTAATTCAAAAATCCCATAAGGTGTATCCACATATTTCCCGCGAGTGGAACGACTGATGGTTGAGATGTCCATTTTAATTTCATCCGCAATATCCTGCAGTTTCATGGGAATAAGTATTTCAATTTTCCCCTTAAAAAAATCCGGTTGCCGTCCAATGATGGAATTCATCACCGTCGTTAATGTATAGCGTCTTTGTTGAATGGCTTGGATAAACCATGTTGCTGAATCAAATTTTTCTTTGAGATATTTTTGTGTATCCCTAGATAAGTCCACTTGATTCATCAATGTTAAATATTCATTGCTGAGGTTTAAATCTGGAATCCACGTATCATTTACTATGACAACCCATTTCCCATCCTGTCGAACTGCCAATAAATCTGGTATAACAGTTTCTATTCCTGACCTGATTTTTCCTTCTCCCGGCCTTGGATTTAGATGGGTAATATCTTCAATTATTTCAGCTAGAAGTTCTTTTGAAATGTCCAGGGAATTTTTCAAGTTATCGTAACGGTGATTGGCAAAATCATCAAAATATTCAGCAATAACCTGATATGCTAAAGTCTGCTTTTCGTGTCTCATTTGGATTAAAAGACAATCTTGCAAATGCCTTGCACCAATCCCTGGCGGATCCAACTGGTGCACTATTTCCAGCACTTCATTCACTTCCTCATCAGTCCGATCATAGCGATCGGCGATTAAAACCAGATCAACAGCCAAATACCCATTTTCATCCAAGTTCCAGAGGATCTCTTCAGCGATAGCCCGCTCCCATTCAGAAAGTTTAAAACTATCCAATTGGCGCACCAAGCCTTCCACGAAATCCACTTGTTCTGCCACTGGAATTTCACGGTTCTCAGTCCGTTGATTATCATAAATATTAGCCGGTTCATATTCATCAGGATCTTCTTCATAATCCACTTCTGCAGATTCTTCAGTTACGACCTGATCTTCCTCTTGTGGATCGGCTTGATCCAATACAGGATTGCTTTCCAACTCATCCATAATTTTCTGCTCAAGATTTATTGTATTGAGTTGCAAAATACTGGCCTGTAATACTTGCTGGGGCGAAAGAGATTGACGTTGAGTTTGGCTTTGTTTTAAGCGTGGCATTATAAAGTAAATCGTTCTCCCAAATAAAGCCGTCGCGCTTCTTCATCATTGGCCAAAGATTCTGATGTACCGGATTTTAGTATCTTTCCATCGAACAATAGGTAAGATCTATCCGTAATGGACAAGGTTTCCCGCACATTGTGGTCTGTGATTAAAATACCAATATTTCTTTCTTTCAAGGAATAAACGATAGATTGAATGTCTTCCACAGCGATTGGATCAACTCCGGCGAATGGTTCATCCAAAAGAATAAAGTCAGGATCAATAGCCAGCGTTCGGCAAATTTCAACCCGGCGCCGTTCACCGCCAGATAAATTATTTCCCTTATTTTTTCGGATATGCTGGATAGATAAATCATCCAAAAGTTTTTCCAACCTTTCGGCTTGTACATCTTTCGAAAAATCTGTCATCTCAAGCACAAGTCGAAGATTATCCTCAACAGTCAGTTTCCCAAATATAGATGCTTCTTGGGCAAGATATCCGATTCCCGATCGACTGCGTTGGAACATAGCCCGGTTTGTAATATTATTTTCATCTAGGAAAATTTCACCTTTGGTAGGTTTTATCATCCCGGAGATCATATAAAATGTTGTCGTTTTTCCGGCGCCGTTCGGCCCCAACAATCCAACAATCTCGCCTTTATTTACATTCAAGTCCACGTCACGGACAACCCAACGTTTCCCGTACCGCTTATAAAGTCCTTTTGTGCTGAGTTGTTGGTGGTTATTCTTCATCTTTATCCATGTGGAAAACACCAGTAGGTTTTAAAATCTTCCAATTATCTAATTCTACATCCGATTCAAAACCAACACCATAAAGTGTATCTTGTTGTTCGGTTATAAAGATTACTGAATCTTCAGTAAATATACGTTCTCTCAAATTATCCCAAGAGAGTGTATCCGTAAATAAGGTGACTCCGCTATCTGAGACTACAATCACATTCCCGATTGCAATGAGGAAATCTCTTTCCTCCTCAATCTCAGCAATTTTGGACTTAAGATTGGTAGTATAAATTTCTTCCGCATTAAAAAAATCTGCATCCACATTTTGATTTAACAGGATGTATTGCCGTTCATTATATTTTTCTAAATGGCCCGCCCGGATGACTGCCCGCTTGGCTCCCTCATTAGTAAGGGTAATTGTAGCATCCCAACTTTCAGCATCTGGGCGACCTTTGCGGGATTCACCCGATTGCTTTACCTCTTCAGCTTCGCAGCCAAAGGCAAAAACCAATAATAAAAGTATGAATCTCACTTTTGATTCTGTACCATTTTTCTGAGGTCAGCTATCACATCCTCTAACCGGCCTTGTTCAGACAGAATCCATTCCACTGCTTCACGAAAGGCGCCATAGCCTCCGGACTTTTCGGTAACATGTACAGCGGTTGCTTTACATGATTTGGATGCATTCTCGGTTGCAATGGGAACACCTACCAATTCCATAACGGGAATGTCAATCATATCATCACCAATATAGGCGATCTCATTATCGGAAAAATTATATTTTTCTTTCAGCGATTCGTAGGGTGGAATCTTATTAAGGGTACCATTATATACATCATCAATTTTTAATTCGGCAGCACGCTCTGCAGTAGCATCAGATTTCCGACCGGAAATCAAGGCCAATTTTAATCCGGCTGCACGGAGGATAGCTACGCCTGCCCCATCGGTAACATCAAATCGTTTTAGTTCAATGCCATCTTTTCCCTTATAAATGGCTCCGTCAGTCCAGACACCATCTACATCAGAAATAATCATTTTTATTTTGTTGATTTCGTAACTCATCAATTCACCGCTTGATGCACTTTCTGCAATGATATTAGCAATTCTTCTAATTGATCCAATGGCCACTGCGTGGCAGCGTCAGATTTTGCTTCGTCAGGATTATCATGGACTTCCATAAATAATCCGTTACATCCGGCAGCTACAGCCGCTTTTGCCAAGGTTGGTATCATATCTCTTTGGCCGCCGGTGGTGGCTTCGCCGCCGGGCACCTGGGCAGAATGGGTAGCATCAAAAACCACGGGGTAACCTATGCCTTTCATGACAGGTATGGACGTCATATCTGACACCAAACCATAACCAAATGATGAACCCCGTTCAGTAAGTAAAATATTGTTATTTCCTGTGGATGTCACTTTTTCCGCTGCATGGGCCATTTTGCCCGGTGCCAGAAACTGGCCTTTTTTAATATTAATGGTTTTACCAGTTTCTCCTGCGGCCAAAAGTAGATCAGTCTGACGACATAGAAATGCAGGAATTTGTAGTACATCAGACACCTCACCAACAGGTTCGCATTGATCCGGAAGATGAACATCTGTTAACACGGGGACGCCCATTTCTTTTTTTACTTCGGACAAAATCTTAAGCCCTTCGTCCATATCAGGTCCACGAAATGACCCTGCCGCAGAGCGATTGGCTTTATCAAATGAACTTTTGAAAATAAAAGGAATACCCAATTTTTCTGTGACTAATCTAATGGATTCTGCCATCTTCAAACTATGATCCCTGGATTCAATGACGCATGGTCCTGCGATAAGCGGCAAAGCATCTCCACCGAATTCTACATTGGCCACATTAACTCTTTTATCCATTATGACTTGCAATTTAAATGTTTCACCGATGCCTTAATAAATTCCCTGAATAATGGATGAGCTTTACTTACACGGCTTTTTAATTCCGGGTGAAATTGCCCCGCCACATACCAGGGGTGATCTGGCAGTTCTACGATTTCCACCAAGTTCAGTTCCGAATTCACACCGGATATTTTCAAACCATTCTTTTCCAATTTTTCCCTATACCGATTGTTTACTTCCCAACGATGGCGATGCCGTTCAGATATTTTCTTTTTCCGATATGCAACAAATGCTTTCGTCCCCAATTCAACTTTACAATCGTAAGCGCCTAACCGCATAGTGCCACCCTTGCGCTTGATGGCACGCTGTGATTCCATAAGATCAATGACTGGATACTTCGTTTTTTTATTGAATTCTGTACTGTTAGCATCTTTTAATCCACAAACATTACGGGCAAATTCAATTACAGCACATTGAAGTCCGAGACAAATACCTAAAAAAGGTATCTTATTTTCACGGGCATATTTACAGGAAAGAATCTTGCCTTCCGAACCGCGGGACCCAAATCCAGGGAGAAGGAGAATACCATCCATATTTCCAAAAATTCTTTCCGCATCCTTCTCAGTCTTTACTTCTTGGGTGGAAACCCAGTTTACATTTACTCGTGCATCGTTTTCCACTCCGGCATGGATGAAAGCCTCCAATACACTTTTATAGGCATCAGGTAGTTCGGTATACTTTCCACACATGGCGATGTTAACTTGATGTTTCGGCTTTTTGAATTTTTTAATAAATGTTTCAAGATAGGACACATCCACATTTCCCGGCAGTTCTAAGCGTTCCATAATGATGTCACCCACCTTTTGCTTGAATAGCGACAGGGGAACTTCATAAATACTTTTTACTTCTGTTCCTTCAATCACACGATCCGGGTTTACATTGCCAAAGAGACCAATCTTTTGTTTCACTTCCTTGGTCAATTTGTGCTCTGTCCGCGCTAAGATCATATCCGGCGTAAGACCAATTTCACGCAATTTCATAACCGAGTGTTGGGTGGGCTTAGTTTTTAATTCTTCACTGGCTTTGATATATGGCACTAAAGTCACGTGCATTATTGTATGATTGTGGTAGCCAACTTCTAAAGATAATTGTCGGATAGCTTCCATGAAGGGTAAACTTTCTATATCACCCACAGTACCACCTACTTCGCATATAACTATATCATATTTTTTGGGCGTATTAAGCGCCTTGATACGAGCGATTATTTCGTTGGTAATATGCGGAATCACTTGGATGGTAGCACCAAGATAATCACCCCGCCGTTCCCGATCGAGAACAGTGCTGTACACTTGTCCCGATGTGGCGTTGTTATCTTTGCTCATGCTAACGTCGATAAAGCGCTCGTAGTGACCCAAATCCAGATCTGTTTCGGAGCCATCATCCAGTACGAAGACTTCTCCATGTTGATAAGGATTCATTGTGCCAGGATCTATGTTAAGGTAGGGATCCAACTTCATAATGGTAACACGAAGTCCGGCGGATTTTAAAAGGTATCCGATGGAAGCGGCTGCAATTCCTTTCCCCAAACCGGAGATGACGCCACCCAAAACAAAAATATATTTTACTGGATTTTTGGTCGCCATCTATTGTGCCTCAAACTGTTTTAAGTCGTCCATCGTATCAATACCTTTGTTCACATTTTCGGTTAAAATCACTTTTATCGGAATGCCATTATCTAATGCTCTATACTGCTCCAACTTCAACGCTAATTCATTTTCTGAGGGTACAAGACTGGTGATTTTTTCTAATGTCGCCTTGGTGTAGGCATAGATCCCCATGTGATGATAGTATCCCCCGGCCTCAGTTTCGACTGGTTCACGTCGGAAATTTACGGCATATCCATCCCCATCGAGGAGAACTTTTACCGTATTTACATCGGTGAGTTTTTTAGCATCCATATCCTTACCCGCTACCGTGGCCATTTGGAGCGACTCATCCTCAAATTGATTCACCAATTCATTAATCAGTGCAGGGTCAATTGTGGGCTCATCTCCTTGGATATTCACAATTACGTCAGTTTCAATATTAGCCGCCGCTTCTTGAATTCGATCTGTTCCAGAAACGTGACCTTCAGAAGTCATGACAGTTTTTACTTTAAATGGTTTCAATGCCGTCGAAGTTTCCTCAGCATCGATAGCCACAATTACTTCGTCTAATGATTTGGCTTTTTGGGCCTGTTCATAAACGTAGACTACCATGGGTTTCCCATCAATAAGATGGAGAATTTTTTTCGGGAAACGGATAGAATGAAGCCGGGCAGGAATTACGCCGATTGCTTTCATCAAAAAGGTCCATCCATTTCAATTGGAGACAAAGGTAGGACGGGTGTGAAAAACAACCCAAGCCCCGCAATCTTATACCCTGTGCTTAACATAAAATAATTGAATGAAAAATAGATGGGAAATTTAGGTGAACAAGCTTGCCACAACAAGCAGGTTCAGGGAAGATTCTATTCGAATCTGAGGGATTCAATGGGGTCTAAATTGGCTGCTCGCCAAGCGGGGTATATTCCAAATCCAATACCAATAAAAGAACAGACGGCCATGCCGTAAAAAGCCCAATCCATGGGTACCACAGCGGGCACTTTTAAAAGGAGAGCCATGAGGTTTCCCCCGGCAATTCCTAAAATAACACCAACAATTCCACCAAACTGACTCAAGAAGATGGCTTCCATCAAAAACTGGATAAGAATATCTCGCTTGGTAGCGCCAATAGCTTTGCGGATACCTATCTCTTTAATTCGCTCCGTGACAGAAACGAGCATAATATTCATAATGCCGATCCCCGCCACAAGCAGGGCGATGACACTCACCGCACCGGCAAAAAGTTTAATACCTCCTGTAAACCCAGCGAATGTTTCCATGAGTTCTTCGTTGGAAATAATTGCAAAATCATTTTCTTCTTCTGGTGGCACTTTTCGAATAACGCGCATAAGGCCGATTACTTCATCCATGGTTTTTTCATACATTTCAGTTGATTCAGCTTCAATATTGATGGCCAAAGATGTCCATCTATTCGAGAACCGTTGGATATAAACTGAAATAGGAATCATAACAAAATAATCCTGACTTTGGCCAAAAGCCTGTCCTTTTCTTTCGGTAATACCAATAACTGTATAATCTAATCCCTTAATTTGAATGACCTTTCCAATGGGATCTTCAAATGGAAATAATATATCGGCTAAGTCTGGGCCAAGGATGGTAACGCTACGAGAAAAACGAATATCATCTTCCATGAAATTTCGTCCATCTGCAAGATACGTTTTGAAAGAACGCAA
>JABGTK010000065.1 GCA_018647265.1 Candidatus Neomarinimicrobiota bacterium
AAAAAACTTAGTAAGTAAACATTTATCTCCAATCAATCTTGAAATTCTTGATATTCATAAAGTTAAATTCAGTAAGTATCATTTTACTATGATAGATAGTTACATAATCCAAATACATAAATGGTTTAAGTTTTTTACTTACTCCAAGAAAAACTCTACTATGGTAGAGTAGATTGGATGAAAATTGTAAAAAAAGTAAAAGGTGAATAATGATAAAAAAATATATTATAAAATATTCAATTGAATTTGTTGTAATTATACTTGGTATAACTGTTTCATTCTGGTTAAACGAATTATCCATTGATAATCAAAATGAGAAAGAAAGAATGAAGGTACTGTCCAGCCTTCAAATGGAAATCAATGAGATTAAATTTTTCTGTGAAGAAAAAAAGGTAACGTGGGGAAATGATATTCGTCTACTGAATGAATTTCTCAATCCAAAGAATGGGACTTTTCATGTTGACAATATTTTAAAAATCACAACAAGTAAAAATAGAATCGAAACATTCATGGTGCTATATCGGGTGTTTAATCCTCCTTTAAATCGATATCAATCCATCATTAATTCTGGGGATCTAAAATATGTGAAATCCGAAAAAGTTAAAGAAATATTAAGTCGCTTACACAATACATCCCTTTCTCATATTGAGACAGCTGTTGAGCACGAAAAACAATTAAAACAGAGTTTTCTCCCATTCCTTACAGAAAACCACCCCAATGTTGTTTTAGCCAGGGATAATAATCGAATATCGGTGAATCGTTATTCAGATATTCTTAACGAAGCCATTAATAGTGACAATCGGTTAAATGCAAAACTTGTTTTGCTTAAACGATATCTTGAGTATAAATCATCTATATTGCAAAAGTATATGATAAACCTTGATGATCTTGATCGGGAGATTAATCTTGTGTTAAGTAATTAATTTACTCCCGGTTTTGTTTCGTCAGCATTTACATCCCCAGCTGTTAGCTGATTGACCATCGACATCATATCAAAGAAATCTTGCTCTTTAGCGATTTTCCCATCTCTCATTGTGACCATTGTGGTTCCCGAAAGATTTAACTTATTTCCAGAAGCAGGTATACCAAAGAAATTGCCTGTATGCGTTCCCTTGAAATTCCAATGCTTTACAAGTCGATCGCCTTGTCCCACCACCTCAAGTACAGTGAATTCTCTATCTGAAAAACCCGTAATGTAATTCATATAATAATTTTTACATGCTTCTATTCCAACAAGATCGCCTTCATCTGTGACGATGACCACGTCCTTCTGAAATCTATCCTCATTTATCATTGAAGTATCCCCTTGTACAAATTTCGTCCAAGTTTCATCATACATGGCTATATTTCTTTCAAGATTTGCCTGTGCATCAACCAATGCCGCAACCTTTTTATCAGATGAAGGAGAACCGCAGTTTGTTGTTGTAGCTAAAAAAACGACACCAACCATTCCATACAACATGTTTTTAGTATTTTTCATAACTGTAAGCTTACGGGAATATTTTCAAATTAACAAAAAGTCCTTAGATGGTGGTCTATAGTGGAGTGGTGAATTAAATTCTTGCGTGATATTAATCTAATTATAACAGTTAAGGATTTCTGGCGCCCAATAACCATGCTACCGCATTTGACAAAAAAATACAAGATTTTACCACTTTTACTGCTCTCATCACTTCTCGCTCAAGAACCTGAGCCCATTAAAGCAGGCGTTGCACCGCCAAGGGGAATCTATGCCCCGGGGGTTAATGTTCTTCATTATGATGTGGAAATCGGAATTGGGGAAAAGTCCGATTGGATTGAAGGATTGGTGAAAATCAAAGTCGCAGTTGAAGAAAACACCCCTGTTCTTTCATTAGATTTTACAGGATTGGAAATTAACGATATTTCAGTTGAAGGCAGGAAAATAGAATATACGTATGAAAAAGGGGTCATTCGAATCCGACTTAAAAATAATCAAAAAGGCGATACTGTTTTGGTTGAAATTTCTTACGAAGGACAACCGGATGATGGTTTAATCCTTGGAAAAAATGTTCATGGAAACCAAACTGCATTTGTAGATAATTGGCCGAATCGTACACGATTTTGGTTACCCTCTATTGACCATCCTTCTGACAAAGCGACGGTTAATTATACCATTCATGCCCCAAAGGAATGGAAAGTAATTTCCAATGGATATCAACCTTACTCACCAACAGAAACACCCGAAAATAGTATGGGCCCTAAAGAAGACCGCCTCACTTGGAAATGGGAGGTGACCGTACCAATTTCACCTTATAATATGGTTATAGGTGCTGCCGATATGGAAATAAGGACAGTCGGTTTGGCTGCTTGTGGAGAAGCACTCGCATCCCAAAGGAAAGATGGCTGTGTTGAAGTGACCACTTGGGTTTATCCTGAAGATGTGAAAAATGCTGAACCGTCATTTCGTCGCGCTGCAGAAATGGTGGATTATTTTACAAAAACAGTTGGTCCATTTCCATTCGAAAAATTAGCAAATGTTCAATCCTCCACACGCTATGGTGGTATGGAAAATGCATCAGCAATATTTTATTCAGAAAATGCTATTGCCAAGGGTCGAAATATTGAAGGGACTGTTTCCCATGAGATTGCCCATCAGTGGTTTGGTGATGCCGTTACGGAATCGAATTGGCATCATCTATGGTTGTCGGAGGGCTTTGCCACATATTTTGGCGCCTTATTTTTCGAACATGCTGATGGTGTTGATGATTTCAAAAAATTAATGGATGGAAGCCGAAAGCGTGTTATTAAATCCAAAGCAACAAATCGACCTATTATTGATCCAGATGAAAAGGATCTTTTTGCACTTCTGAATTCGAACAACTATCCAAAAGGTGGTTGGGTGTTGCACATGCTTCGGGGCATCCTTGGGGATGACCTGTTTTTTAAAGGAATTAAATTCTATTATAAGCGATTTACGCATCAAGCTGTATTGAGTGAAGATTTTCAAAAAGTGATGGAAGAAACTTCAGGACAAGATTTAAATTGGTTCTTTCAACAATGGATATATAAACCGGGTTATCCCATCTTATCATTGGAAGAAAATTGGGAATCAATTGATGGAACAAACGGCATTATGAAAATTAGAATTCTCCAAAGGCAAAAATCTGCTTGGCCGGTTTTTAAAATACCGACTGAAATTTGTTGGGATAATGATTGTAGATCTATCGAGATAAACCAAAAAATAAATGAATTTCAATTCAACTTTGATCACAAGCCAACACAACTAGGTGTCATTGACCCCGATGGTTGGGTCTTAAAAGACATCTCTTCAAAAAAATGATAATTGTTAGAAAAACACTTTTATTATTTTTCCTTAATCTTCTTGTTGGGCAAAATTGGTTCCAGATCCAAATTGTAGAACGCCAGTTTAACCAAGCAGTGGTGCATTATAATGATGGTAGGTATGCCACCAGTGAAACCATCCTGAAAAAAATATTAAATGAAGAATCCGGTGATTATGGTGAACCATCTTTATTGTTATTAATCAAATCCCAAATCGGATTAATCCGTATCCAATCTGCCAAAGAATCAACACGTCAATTCTTTGAAAAATATCCCGAAAGTCAATATCTTAAGAATGTTATGGAGAGTTTAGGCGATCTATATGTGAATGAAGGAACTTATTCCTCTGCATACCGGATGTACCACCGAGCCAAGAAGCTTTCTGTTGAAATTGATTTTAGTCGGAAAGTCGATTTAAAGATTCAGCGACTTATCCAATTTCGCTTGCCCGATTCACTTTTGGATGAACTCCTTACTACGGAGATTGCTCCTGAAGTGAGAAATGTTCACCTAATTGCAAAAGCCAATTCTCAAATCTTAAATGGTAATCCTGATGATGGTGCTTTGACCCTTAACCAAGTTGATTTAGGTCAACTTTCGGATACTTACTTTCCTTTTTACGAAAACCTGTTGCGGGCAACTTATCAGCCTCCTAGCCCTGTGATGATGGTGGGAATTGTTCTGCCTCTTTCCGGGAAAGAAGGAGAAGTAGGGAATGCATTTTTAACGGGATTTTATGATGGTGAAAAATCAAATACCCTTTCGAAACAGCGGTTATCAATCTTGGCCCAGGACAGTCGCAGTGATGACCTTGAGGCAATTAAAGTTGCCAAAAATTTAGCCAAACTTGGACAGGTAAATGCCCTCGTTTGTCCCCTTGATAACCAATCATCTATTGCCGTTACAAGTTCATTGGCGTCGAGTGACCTGCCAATTATTCTGACGAATCCTCAACAAAATGATTTAAGTGAAATTAATAATCTCACTTACCATATGAATTCCACTGTTTCCATGCAGGGGAGAGTTGCGGCCAATTACGCAATTAATGAATTGGGGCTGGACAGTTTGGCCGTTATAGCGCCGGCAGATAAATATGGTGAGGTGCAAACAGATGCTTTTATTGAAGAGGTCGATCGATTGGGTGGAACAATTGTAGCCACAGAATGGTATTCCGGTTCACCGAAAAATCTCCGTCGGCAATTCAGATTTTTAAGAAAAGTGGCCTTTAACCTACAGCCCAAAGAAAAATCTGTTGATGAGGCTCTGGGAATGGAGATTGATAGTCTTGACGCCTTATTTGATATTTCTGCCGATGATTTTTTCGACCTTCCGAAACCGAAAAAAAGTAAAATGTCTAGATCCGATTCTTCCAAGGTTATGTTGAGTACAATACAAGGGATTTACTTGCCCATCAATAAAAATGATCTTGAATTCTTAGGGCCTCAAATTCCCATGTATAATTTAAATACCAAAATAATTGGGAATGAGCACTGGCAGGATCAACACGTTTTTCAAAAAGACAATATTGGGCCCCATCTAAAAGGCATGTCTATAATTACTCATTTTTATCAGGCAAATGCTGATTCGACAAATTATGAAGGTGAATTAGCCAATGCTTATTACAGGGGATTTAATACGGCCCATTTATTGACACAGTTAAACTTGGCAACACAAACACGTCAATCTATTAGTCAATCTATACAGTCTATAGACTTTTATTCTGGGAATGGGTTTTACTATTCACCCGAGAAAGAAAATCCCCACGTGAATGCTGCTTTCCAAATCCTTAAGTTTGACGGAAAAGGTTTTATTCATCAAGGTGTATTTCATGGTGATTCACTCAAATTAGTATCCATACAAAATCCATAATTATGTATCATAAAGATTATTCTAATTGGTTTGGAACGAATGGATTTCATGCCATTTTTTCTTACAATGAAGAAGATTATGCTAATTTAGACAATCGAAAAAGTTTTGCTTCGTCTGTGAAATTTGATCAAAATGCCCTTGCCATTCCTAAACAAGTTCATTCTAATAATGTTTATAATGTGACGGCACCAGGTTATTTAGATGAAACGGATGGTGTAATCTCAAATCAAAAAGATATTGTTCTTACCATTCAAGTAGCAGATTGTATGCCCTTATTTTTACTCGATGTTAATAATGAGAATTGGGGCCTTATCCATTCCGGATGGCAGGGGACAGCAAAGAATATTGGGAATGAAGGCATTCGTCAATTCAAAGAATTAGGAAGTGACCCCAAAGATGTAAAGGCAATAATAGGTCCGTCCATCAACCAATGCTGTTTTGAAGTTGGGCCGGAAGTCAGCAAGCAGTTTGACCCGGACTTTTCAATCCCCGGGAAAGGTGATCGTAAAATGGTGGACTTAAAAAGTGTATTAAAACATCAATTGATTAATTCGGGTGTTCTTACTAAAAATATTATGATTGATGATGACTGCACATTCTGTCGTGATGATTTATATTTTTCCTATCGAAGGGATGGAGAAAAATCAGGACGAATGGTGGCAATTGCAGGTTGGCACTAGACTTCCTTTTTATTTTTTATTCAACCGTATAAATTCACACCTTACTTTTGGTACAAATGACACTTTTTGAAGCAATCATACTGGGAATAATTCAGGGGATAACTGAATTCCTCCCCATCAGCAGTTCTGGCCATCTCGTTCTTGGTCAGGAAATATTGGGTGTCAATATACCGGGTAATCTGTTTGAAATTGTGACACATATGGGAACATTGTTAAGTGTCATTATTGTTTTCTGGAATGAATTGGCTGGAATTCTTCAATCAATCCAAAAATTGGATACACAAAAATATATAGTTTATTTATTGATAGGCACACTCCCTGCAGTAGCTTTTGGGTTAGGTGGTAAAAATTTCATTTCAGGATTGTTTGATTCAATTCCAATGGTTGCGGGCGCATTAATATTTACGGGTGTTGTGTTGTTGGTGACTCAAAAATTGAACGAAAAACAGGAACAGTTGAATTGGAAAAAAGGGTTAATAATTGGTATTTCACAAGCCATTGCAATTATCCCGGGAATTTCCCGTTCGGGGATGACCATCAGCACAAGTATGGCCTTGGGGATATCAGGAAAAGATGCGGCTAAGTTTTCGTTTCTATTAGCTATTCCGGCCATTGCAGGAGCGGGACTTTTGACTGCTTTAGATATGCCATCTGGATCGAGTTTAATTCCCATTCCACAATTAATGGCCGCGTTTTTTAGTTCATTAGTGGTTGGATATATTTCTTTAAAATGGCTATTGGGATTATTGGAAAGCGGCAAATTTTATCGTTTTGGATATTATTGTATAACAATTGGATTAATCACCTTTTTCATAGTTTAATATGGCACGGATTAGAATAAATACAATTCCTATTAAAGATGCGATTCAGTCATTAGGACAGGGTCAAATCAACCCAGTTTATCATCTTATGGGAGAAGATCAATACCTCCAACAAATGTTTGCGGAAAAAGTGAGCAAACAATTATTTCAAGACGAACCTGTTAATAAGACAGTACTTATTCCAGATGAAATGAAATCTAAGGATATCATTGATTATTTGACTGCCGCAGATTTATTTAGTTCTAAAAAGCTTTTTTTACTCCGAAACCCAAATGGATTAAAAGGGAAAGCTAGAGATGAATTTATAGAATATTGCCAAAGGCCCATTGAGGGCCATATACTCATAATTATGAATGATGAATATGGTGCAAAAAATAAATTATTAGAATCGTTAGTGAAGTTGTTTGACCCGATTTCATGTTCAACACCATTTGAAAGTGGTATGGTCCAATGGGCTAAATTATTTTTCAAGGAAAATGGTATTAATCATGTTTCCCAAGGTATTATTAAATCTCTTGTAGAAATTGCAGGAGATTCACTCAATCATTTGAAAAATGAAATTGACAAAATAGCCATCTCCGCAGAGAATGATAGTGATATAAAACAGTCTGATATTGAGCAGTTTACGGGGTGGAAAAGAAAATTCCGTCAATATGAATTCTTTAACTTTCTCGGCCAGAAAAAGATGAAAGAAACAATGGAATTGGGTCGCGCATTAATATCTCAGGATACATCTATGATAAATTTATTGTATCCATTAACTGAATTTTTTCAAGAATTATTATTTATAAAAATTTCAAAGGGAACAATTGGGTATAAAAAAGGTTATAGTAGCTTATCACCCAGTGTGAATAAGCAATTACCCGGATATGCAAAACAATATACCAGTAAAGAAATCACCCTTGCGCTTAAACGTTTGGCGCATATTGACCAACAACTGAAAACATCGCGGATAAAAGATGAATCAGCAATTACAGAATTTGTCTATTCAACCCTTAGAAATGGATAATCAATTTCGCTATACAGATGAGGAATTGATCGCCCGATTTCAAGAGGGAGATGAACAGGCTTATGTAGAATTGGTCAATCGCTACCGAGATAAACTCATGTCATTCGTTTATCGCTTTGTCAATGATATGGAACAGGCCGAGGATATTGTTCAAGACGCCCTTTTAAAATTATTCACTCATAAACATTACTATAAGAACATTGCAAAATTTTCCACATGGATTTATACCATAGCAGGAAATTTGGCCAAAACGGAATTGCGAAAGAAAAAAACTCGCAAGGTAACAAATCTAAGCCAAATGGGGCCGGAAGACAGAGATTATGAATTACCTTCCGTTGCACCGGAGACTGATAATGTCATTCAAAATGAATACATTGAGAAAAAAATTCAGGCTGCAATTCAAAAATTGCCGATTCATTTTAGAACAGTAACCATCCTGAGAGATATTCAGGAACTTTCTTACGAAGAGATCAGTAAGATAGTCGATGTTCCATTGGGAACGGTAAAATCTCGCATAAACCGGGCAAGATTACAACTTCAAAAAGACTTAAAAGATTTGAAATAGGAGATAATAATTTGATGGATCGATACCAGTTTGAAGACGCCATTTCAGCATATTTAGAAAATGAATTGAACCTTTCAGAAAGGCAATCATTTGAGAAATATATGAATGCAAATCCTGACGCAAAGGATCTTGTTGAATCAATTAAATCAACAATGAGATCAGTTAAAAATTTGTCCAATGTTAAAGCGTCTGATAATTTTATGACGAATTTGTATCGCAAAATCGAATTCGAAAAGAATCGTCCTTCTAAAAAGATTGTTGAACGGCCATCAAAATCCTTATTTGGATTTACGCCTTTGTATGCCGGTGTAATGACTGTTCTTGTTGTTTCATTTATTACAGTTGGTTTTAATTTGTGGCCAACAGGTGGAGAATCGATTAGTTCAATGCCAGCCTTTACCGGTAATATTACTGAATCACCAGTGCCCGTTTCATCTCAGCCAAATGGGTCGATTAATAATAATGATGTATTAGCTGTGACTGAAGGTGATTCGGCTGATACAACCCTAAATAAAATGAAAAAATTTAATTTGAATGATAAGGTTCAGTTTGTGAAAGACCAGCGTTAAAATTCGCCTAAAAATTAATTTTAAAATAATCCCTGTAGTTGATGTATTTCAGCTCAGGGATTTTTACTTTTAAGTATGATATTTTACCGACAAATGGCAGTCATTGTCCTCTTTTTCTTGATATTGACCTTATTTATTTACCCGAGTCAGGAAAGTATTCTCTTTCTGATACTCAAGGGCATAGCCACTGGGGGACTCGTAGTTGTCTTTATTTCATTCGCATTTCCCCAAGTTTTTAAGTTAAATGTCCTGCAACTTAATGAACCGGAAAATTCTGCTGATGAAAAGGATGCACCCTCTTTTTCAACAGCTGTAAAAAAGCATTATCAAAGATTAATCTTGCAAGTGATCCATTTAGTGAAAAGTGTCAATTCGGATTTTTCATCAGCAATTTATATGATTGATCCCGAAAATCGAGGATATACTTGCCAAGAAAAATCACTCCCGGATTTTTCTGATTTTATCGAGTCAGACAATGAAATTGTACATGCAATTATGGGCTCAAATGATACATCCATATTTAAGAAGAGTAATAAAAACAATGGTTGGGAAGATATTTTGGGTGAAAAGACTTGGCGCGGAAGTGAAACAATCATGGGCTTTCCCATTTCATATTCAGATGGGAATGTTGGTTGTCTGATCGTTTATGCGGACCATTTTTCATCAATCAATGAACGAGACCAAAATATTATCGATACACTCAGTCAATTCATCACTAATGGTATGGAAGACCTTGAGCAGATGGAATCACTTATGGTGGATAACTATTTCAATTCGCGTATTGCTAATTTATTTGATCGTTTAGAAGTTAAATCCGATGAATCTGAATTATTTGAATCTATCCGTGGATTGTGCCAAACCTTTTTTCAATATGATAAATTGACAATTGTATTCGCAAATAAAGAAAAAAACAAAGCAGTAATTAAATTGGTAGACGGCCTTCATGATGATGCGGATGAAGGTGAAGAATTTGAAATTATTAATAGTCTTCATGGATTGGCTATCCATGATAATAAAACTTTCTGCTCAAATTCATGGTTCGATAAATACCCAGAAATGAATAGATTTAATCCAGCTGAAAAAGATGAATTTAATTTTATGTCAGTCTTGAGTATTCCTTTAAAAACAAAAAAAGGCGTAGTTGGCGCAGTAACTTTAGAGCGATTGAAATCAAAATTATATTCTGAGACTGATGTGCGCTTAATGGAATTATTGTGTGGAACTGTAGGCTCAATCTTGGATTGGCAAAAAGAATATAAAAAAGTGCATCTCACTTCAATCCATGATGGACTAACCGGACTTCTTAACCACAAAGCATTTTTAGACCGATTCGATGAGGAAATCAGCCGGGCCGAGCGTTTTCAACAAATGCTGGGGTTGGTCGTTTTAGACTTGGATAAGTTTAAAAATGTCAATGATTCTTATGGCCACTTATATGGTGACTACGTACTCCAGGAAGTTTCGAGGATTATTTTACAGAATGTTCGTACCATTGATGTTGTAGGGCGATACGGCGGCGAAGAGTTTGCTGTTCTCCTCGTTAATACGGACATTAAACATTGTATTCCTCTGGCAGAGAGAATCGTTCAGTCCATTGCTGCAAAGACATTTTTGAGCGGTGGAATTGCTGTTAATATAACGATTAGCGCCGGCATGGCTGGTTTTCCTACCCATGCAGATCAAGTTAGAGATTTGATCTCCAAGGCAGATAAGGCTATGTACCAAACGAAATCTGATGGTGGTAATAGTGTTACCATTTCAAATTCTTAAAAATCCTTTCTGATTTACGGAACAACAGAGCACCTTAATGGTTTAGATTCTCGAGAAGAAATTTAAATGAAAACGACTAAAACAATTATATCTTTAACTTTTGCGCTTGTGTTTTACGGGTGTGGGACTGCTGGAACAAATTCTCCTAGCCCACTGGTGGATGGAAAATCAGAAGTTCAAAAGGAAAAATCCCCCAACCCAGAAGGATTGCGACATTTTATGGATGGGCAGATGATGCTTAATCAAGGTGACTTCGCCATGGCAATTTTAGAATTTCAACAAGCTGTTGAATTGGATCCGGACGTTGGTGCAATTCATACTTCAATTGCAGAATGTTATTGGAACTTGGGCAAACCTGAGATGGCTGAAAAGCACTTGGTTAAAGCACTAGAATTAGACGGTAATGATGAGCAGGCTCTTAAGATGTTGGCTGATCAATATATCCTGCAGAAGAGCTATGATAAGGCACAGGACTCATTTAAAAAATTGCATGAGTTGAACCCCGATAATGCGCAGTATCTTATTGCATTAGGTGAGCTTGAAAAAGTAAATCAAAACTTTTCTGAAGCATTGAAATTTTATCTTAAAGCCTTTGAATTAGAACCATCACGGTTAGAGTTATTGGAAACTTCTGGAAGGTTTGCTCTTCAATTAAAAGACTTTGAACAAGCGCAGTCTATTTTTAAACGATTGGTTATGCTTGCGCCTAACCAACCACAATATTTTAACATGTTCATGGACCTTGTAATGAATTCAAAAAATTATGAGGTTGGAATTGGTTTAATAGAATCTCTGAATAACGAATATGGTGAATCCACGGAAAGAATGGCTCAGCTGGGTTTGTTGCTTTATAGGACCGGTAAAAGTGAAGAAGCATTGAAACTTTTGGAATCTGCTGTTAATGATTCTCCTGAAAACCCAAATTATTATTTTTCACTATTTGATATATACTTGGACGCAAGGGAAAATGAAAAAGCGTCAGAAATTGCAGATCAGCTTATTGCGAATTTTCCTGAAGATTGGCGGGGATACTATAGCCGATCACTGGTATTTATGAATCAAAATAAACCACAAGCAGTTATTTCCTTGTTAGAACCGGTATCTGATTCTTTTGTGAAAATTTATTCAATCCAGTATTTATTGGGATTGAGTCATAACCAAATGAAACAATTCGATGAAGCGAGAAAATATTTATCTAATGCGTTAAAAATTCGACCGGATTCACCCAATGTACTACACACAATGGCGATCTTATATGATGAAATTGAAGATTGGGATAAATCTGATGAAATATATAAACGGCTTATCAAGGCTGATAGCACTGATGCACAGGCATTTAATAATTATGCTTATAGCCTAGTGGAGAGAAATGAACAGTTAAACAAAGCGCTGGAACTAGCTAAACAAGCAATTGATTTGGAACCGGAGAATCCGTCTTATTTAGACACCATTGGATGGATTTACTTTAAGTTAAACAATGTTAATAAAGCCCGGGAGTATATCGAAGCATCGATAAAAATTACAGGTGACAATGCAGTTGTCCTCGAGCATTTAGGTGATGTTTTTATGAAAAATAAAAATCCTGAAACAGCATTGGGGTTTTACAAAAGAGCCTTGAATCTTGACAAAAGTAATGAACGGTTAATTAAAAAGGCATCCACTGATTAAACGAATTTCAGTATTTGTGCTGTTCATTTTAATCTCAGGATGTACACAACCGCCTTCAATTAATTCTGAGACAGCTATAAATGAAGGTCTTCCATTCCCTGATTTGGCGGATAAAAAATTCTGCCGTGGGAAAGGATATATTCTTTCTGATGGTGAAATGAAAGGTCGTCTGAATTTCACATTTACGACTTCTCGGGATACAGCCTATATGCAATTCAAGGATTTGATAGGCAGAAAAACGTTATTTCTCATTTTAGAAAATAAATCGATTGAGGCGTGGGACATGCTTCACAACAGGCGATATAATCAAGCTTCAATTCTTATTTTATTACCCTTTTTTGAAATGATTCAGCCTAACGATTTGCGAACTTTTATGTGGGGTGAGATACCTAAGGTTTTTAGCGATCCTGAGAAAATAAAAAATCGATCTGAACAAATTTCAGGTGGGATTCAATTTCGTTCAAACCAAACAGAACATGGGCCACTGATTGAACAAGTAACTTTCAATATGAAAGATGAAAAACAAAAAATTGAGTTGGTGATGATTAATCGTGAATATGATTTGCAATACCCACATCTCATACGAAAAATCCCTGAATCCATTCCAACCGTAAAGGTGAATTCATGAAAATTTCAATAGTAATTCCTGTCTATAACGAAGTGGATTCTTTGCGAGAACTCCATTCTCAACTGAGCCAATCCTTGTCGGTATTTGATTCATATGAAATTCTTTTTATTGATGATGGTTCTACCGATGGGTCAGTAGACCATATTAAAGAATTGAGTACAACGGATGATCATGTCAACCTTATTGAATTTCACCGTAATTATGGAAAATCAGCTGCATTGGCAGAAGGGTTTAAATATGCAAAAGGTGATTACATTGTTACCATGGATGCAGATTTGCAGGATGATCCAGCCGAAATACCAAATTTAGTTGCAAAATTAGAAGAAGGATTTGACCTTGTTTCTGGATGGAAAAAAGACCGCCAGGATCCATTCTCCAAAACTGCGCCATCAAAATTGTTCAATTTTGTTACGCGATTATTTACCGGCGTTAAAATTCATGATTTCAACTGTGGATTAAAAATATATCGTAAGGCAGTCGTTAAAACGATTGACATATATGGCGGCAGGCACCGGTATATTCCCGCACTTGCAGGCCAGAAAAATTTTAAGGTAGCCGAAATTATAGTACATCATCGGCCGAGACTTCACGGCGTTACCAAATATGGTGGTGCCCGATTGTTCCATGGCATGTTTGATCTGATTTCAATTCTATTTCTTTCGAAGTACACCCAAAGTCCATTATACTTTTTTGGTCAAATTGGACTTTTTACCTTTTTGATAGGATTGGCAATAGACATTTACGTCCTTTATCTAAAATACTTTTTAGGTGAACCATTTGCAAAACATATGGCATTACTCATGTTGGGAGTGTTAATTATTGTTGTGGGGATTCAATTTTTTTCTATTGGATTAGTGGGTGAAATGATTGCCAATTCAAATCAGGATAAGGAATCTCGTGTAAAGGGATTCTTAAAATCTTAACCCTTTAATTCTTCATTTATGCGCATTGTTATTGTTGGGCCTTTTCCACCCTTACGGGGCGGAATATCCATGTTTAATCATTCTTTAG
This sequence comes from Candidatus Neomarinimicrobiota bacterium, assembly GCA_018647265.1. NCBI lineage: Bacteria > Pseudomonadati > Fidelibacterota > Fidelibacterota bacterium. The sequence continues at coordinate 13,894 of JABGTK010000065.1, forward strand.
CAGAGGAATTATCCAAGGATCATAAAGTGCACCGCGTTTCATTCTCATTGCAATATCCAAAATTATTATTCCCTGGGAAATCACAGTATTTTGACTTTGATGGTGAAAAGGCGAAAGCGATGATCAGTTCAATTAATCCATTCTCATGGAAAAAAACGGCAGGTTTTATCAATAGGATTAATCCTGATTTAGTTATTATTCAATACTGGATGCCATTTTTTGCCCCAGCATTTTCATCTATTGCAAAAGGAGTTAAAAAAGGATGCGGAGCACAGATCATCGTGAATTGCAACAATATTACTCCCCATGAACCAAGGGCTATGGATGCGCTTATGACCGCCAGGTTTTTCGACAATTGTGATGGTTTTATCGTCATGTCTGAAACTGTAGAGAATGATTTATTAAAAAACATACCCAATCCAAAATACCAAAAAACGCCCCATCCGATTTACGATGTTTTCGGTAAATCCGTTGACAAAGACAAAGCAAAAGAAATGATTGGTGTAACAGAAGATAAGACCATTCTCAATTTCGGACTAATAAGAGATTATAAGGGATTGGATATTTTAATTGAGTCGGCCAAATTATTGAAAGAAAAACTAGATAATTTTAAAATAATGGTAGTGGGTGAATGCTACGGAAATCAAAATGACTATATTCAATTGGCTGAAGAAAATGGTGTTTCAGATATAATCGATTTTCGGTTTGAATTTGTACCCAACGAAAAAGTAAACCAATATTTTTGTGCGGCTGATCTGGTTGTACTTCCTTATAAATCAGCAACACAAAGCGGCGTAGTGCCCATCGCCTACCATTTTGATAAACCTGTGGTCGTATCCAATGTGGGTGGACTACCTGAAATAGTAGTAGAAGGCAAAACAGGTTTTATTTGTGAACCAAATTCGACTAGTATGGTAGAAGGAATATTAAAATATTATGAATCTGATTTGGAACAATATTCACCATTTATTGCTGAATATAAGAAAAAGTTATCTTGGGAAAACTTTGCAAGAGTAGTATTAGAATTAGCCCAATCATAATGGTCAAATCCGTTAATATATTCGTATTAAATTGGAAGGGGAGAGACTTGACATTGGATTGTCTGGAATCACTCAAAAAGATCTCTTACCAAAATGCCAATGTGGTCGTAATTGATAATGGCTCCAACGATGACTCTGTTTCCTCTATCAAAAATAAATATCCTGAAATTGATTTGATAGAACTGCCAGAAAACCTAGGTTTTGCCGGCGGGAATAATACTGGATTTAAGTCCGTAACTTCCAAAACGGATTACTCAATATTTCTGAATAACGACACACTTGTTGATCCTCATTTTGTGGAGCCATTAATCGCTGAATTAGAACAAAATCCGAGTGTGAAACAATCGGCACCAAAAATATTTTATGCAGATAATCCTGATACTATTTGGTTCGCCGGCGGAATTGTTAGTCTATGGACAGGGTTAATCCGGCATATTGGAATTAGGCGAAAGGATTCAATGGCGTATTCAAAAACTCGTAAAATCGATTATGCCACGGGATGCTGTGTGGCCATGCGCACAAATGATTTTGAATCTATCGGTATGTTTGATGAATCATTCCCCATGTATGCCGAGGATGTGGATTTGTCATTGCGTTTCAGAGAGTTAGGAGGTGGAATTGCTTTTACCCCAAAGTCCAAAGTGTGGCATAAGGTATCGGCTTCTGTAGGTGGGCAATATTCATTCGAAAAATGGAAAAGGAAAATTGAGGGAAAAAT
>JABGTK010000066.1 GCA_018647265.1 Candidatus Neomarinimicrobiota bacterium
AAGGTAAAATTTATCATTTTACTTCCTTGTTGGTTTTTGAAGATAATTGATTGATCATCGTTTCCAGTTCTTTGGCTACGATTGGTTTAATTAAGAAGGGAATATTCATTTTTTCTGCAATCTTTTTTACGGCAACATCTGCAGAAATAATGATTGTTTTAAGCATTAAGTTTAATTGTGTCGATATATCTAAGCCTGTCCCATCACCGAGATGGTAATCCGAAATTAAAATATCTACATGATTTTTTTCTGCAATTGCTATAGCTTCACGGACCGATTTAGCACCGCTACAAAGCATCGCATTATCCATGTTTTGGATAACGTCCATTAAGGCAGCCAAGCCGTGAGCTTCATCATCGACGAGTAATACTGAAATGCCCTGCTCTGTTTGTTGGACTTTTGTTATTGGCTTGGAATTATTCACGCCCGGACATTAATCCGAAAAATTTACAATGCATCATGAGATGTTGTGAACGGGTCTATAGTGTTGTGAACGGGTCTATGGTGATGTGAATGGGACCTATGGTGATGCGAATGGGACCGAGACACCAAAAATTTTGGGATATTTTTCGGTGAATACCCATTATTTAAGGTTCCAAATTTCCCAAGATCCGATTTCAACAGCCTGTTATAATTGATCTAAATAATGTTGAAAACCAACATGTTAAGAATTGGTTAAATCGGGTTGAGGTTTTGGTTCCCGGGTCTCATGCTTCGCCCGGGATGACAGTAAAAGAAGGCGAGCAGGGATGCTCCCAGCGCTTCCCAGTTCTTAAATAGGGCTTCCAATCAATTCAAATTCGTTGGCCGATTCAACTTTTACATTAACGAATTCGCCTTTTGGTAGCGCAGCCTTAATGTGCACGATATTATCAATTTCAGGTGAATCAAATTCCGTCCGTCCCACCGAAACGGTATCGCCACTTTTATCCACCAATACTTTAAAAGTTTGCCCAATCATAGCTTCATTCTTCTCTGAACTAATACTCGCTTGCATATCCATAATGGCAGCTTTTCGGTTATTTTTTACTTCAGCTGGAACATTGTCATCGAGCGCTTCTGCCAAAGTGCCTTCTTCTTCTGAATAAGTAAAAACGCCCAAGCGGTCAAATTCCATTTCTTCTATAAAATCATATAATTCTTTAAAATGGTCATCTGTCTCACCGGGATATCCCACAATGAGTGTGGTTCGAATTCGAATTTCAGGAATTGCTTTTCGCAACTTTTGTACACGATTACGGATACCCTCTTGCCCTAATCCTCGTCGCATGGATTTTAAAATTTTATCCGAACCATGTTGAATGGGCATATCTAAATATCGGCATACCCTTTTTGATTCTGCCATTGAATCAATAATCCGTTGTGACAAATGGGCTGGATGGGCATAATGGAGACGAATCCAATCAATATCGAGATTATTCAATTCTAATATTAAATCGCTGAGATATTTTTTTGGTTTAAGATCCCAGCCATAACTGGTGGAATCCTGGGCGATGACCAGCATTTCTTTTACGCCTTGTTCAACCAACTTTTCCGCTTCCCACATAATGGAGTCAATGCCACGGCTTTTCTGCAATCCCCGCATAATGGGAATGCTACAAAACGAACAACCATTGTCACATCCTTCGGCAATTTTCAAATAGGCATAATGACTGGGGGTCATCAAGGAGCGATAAAACAATGGATCATCCTGGGCAAATTCTTTCCCTGTCAAAAATGATGCAATTTGTTTATGATCATTGCTGCCAAAAAAGCGATCTACTTCGGGAATTTCTGTTGCCAATTCTTCTGGATATCTTTCGGATAGACACCCCATAACCACGAGCTGTTTTAGTTTTCCGGACTTTTTCAGTTCAGCCGCCTGAAGAATCGTTTCGATTGATTCTTCTCTAGCCATATCCAAAAACCCACAGGTATTTACCACAATGGTGTCCGCTTCTTCTGGTTCTTGTGTAATATCAAAATTGGAATTTTTAAGTCCACCTAAAAGAATTTCAGAATCAACCAATGCTTTGGCACAACCCAGGCTAATCAAATTCAATTTTTGATTTTTGTCACTCATTCTTCTTCTGCCGTCCCCAATAATCCTTGTACGTACTCAATTCGATTAAAGACAAAAAGATCAGCAAGATCTTCTCCCACGCCAATAAATTTCACAGGAATATCCAATTCTTTGAATAATGGGAAAACAATACCCCCTTTTGCAGTACCATCCATCTTAGTCAAAACAGCACCATCGACTTGAACCGTATTGGCAAACTCCCGCGCTTGGATTAATGAATTTTGTCCCAAACTAGCATCCAATGTAATCAGTGAGTGAATTTCAAAATCTGGGAATCGCGTTTCGGCAACACGATACATTTTTTCCAATTC
>JABGTK010000067.1 GCA_018647265.1 Candidatus Neomarinimicrobiota bacterium
GTTCCCATTCTAGGTCGCATTGAGTCTCCCGGAACTTTAGAAGGCGGCGATGTGGTGTGGATTGATGAACGCACAGTAGCTGTTGGCGAAGGATATCGCTCCAACGCAGACGGGATTCGCCAATTTAAAACTTTGCTCGGCAATCATGTAGATGATGTGATTTCGGTGCCGCTTCCCCATTGGACCGGCCCTGCAGATTGTCTCCATCTCATGAGTAATGTTTCTCCTATTGATCATGATCTATATTTGGTGTATTCTCGTTTACTTCCGGTTCCATTTAGGCAATACCTTCTCCACCGAAAAATTAAACTTATTGAAGTCCCGGACGAAGAATATAACACCATGGGGTGTAACGTATTGGCCATAGCACCACGCAAAGCAATTATGATAAAGGGAAACCCAATTACACAACAACGATTAGAAGCAGAAGGCGTAGATATTCTTTCCTATGATGGCACAGAAATTTCAATCAAAGGTGCCGGTGGACCGACCTGTTTAACACGACCATTTTTAAGATTAAAGCAATGAACTGCGAAAACCAATTCACAGCCCATACCCAATTAAAACTATCTCCCTTTTTTGAGCGAACATCCAAGCTCAATGAATCCCAGGAATGGCGGCGGTGGTCCGGGTTTTTAGCGGCCACTAATTATGAGCTTCATCATGAAAATGAATATTTCGCTATTCGGACGAAAGCAGGCCTATTAGACATAACACCTTTAAAAAAATATATTATTGAAGGACCGGATGCACAAATATTTCTTAATCGATTGGTAACTCGAAATATTGCCATCTGCAAAGTTGGTCAGGTTATGTATAGTCCCTGGTGCGATGAATTCGGCAAGGTGATCGATGACGGCACGATTCAACGATTATCAGAAAATAAATTTCGCATTACCAGTGCTGAACCAAATTTGGATTGGATTCAACATAATGCCTCAGGGATGAATCTTACTGTAACGGATGATTCATTCACAACGGCAGCACTGGCGCTCCAAGGGCCAAACTCCCGAACTATTCTCAATGCAGTGGCATCTGATTCATTAGACAGTCTAAAATTTTTCTGGATGATGGATACAACATTTGGTAATATTTCTGTATCTATTTCCCGTACAGGATACACTGGCGATTTGGGTTACGAAATCTGGATGGATCCTAAAGATGCCATAGCCGTTTGGGATTTGCTTTTGGAAAAAGGAAAATCATTTGGTATCACACCCACCGGTCTCCAAGCTTTGGACATTGCCCGGATTGAAGCGGGACTCATCCTGCTTGATGTTGATTATGTATCATCCCGCCACGCTATCATTGAATCCCGAAAATCGTCACCTTACGAATTGGGGTTAGGTTGGGCGGTAAAAATGAAGAAAAAATATTTTATCGGGAAAAAAGCATTAGAAGCTGAATTGGCTCGCGGCCCGGAATGGGACTTTGTGGGCATAGAAATCCAGTGGCATGAATTAGAAAAACATTTTCGCAAGGCTGGTTTAGCGCCGGGACTCCCCAGCGCTGCTTGGCGAACCAGCACCCCCTTATATAAAGGAAATAAACAAGTGGGTTATGCCACCAGCGGTGCATGGTCACCCATCCTGAAACGATATATTGCACTTGCTCATGTTAAATCTGAATTTTCGGTTGAAGGATCAGAACTCATGTTTGAATTAAAAGTGGAACATTACCGAAAACTCACCCCGGCAAAAGTGGTAAAAACACCCTTTTTTGATCCAGAAAGGAAACGCTCATGCCCGGCGTAAAAAAATACGATGCCATTGTTATTGGTGGCGGTCATAATGGACTCACGGCAGCGGCTTATCTGTCCCGCGCCGGTAAAAAAGTTCTTGTCCTTGAGCGACGATACATTCTCGGTGGTGCAGCAGTCACAGAAGAAATCTATCCCGGTTTTAAATTTTCTGTTTGCTCTTATGTCGTGAGTCTCATGAAGCCTAACGTCATGCGCGAATTGATGCTTCCCAAATTCGGTTTGGAGCTCCTTCCGTTAGAAAGCACTTTTACTCCGTTGAATAATGATTACCTTTTACGGACGGCAGACGCAGATCAAACGTATCGTGAAATTGCTCGCCATTCTGTCCGGGATGCTGAAGCCTATATGCGATTTGGCCCACTTATGGGTCAAATTGGAATGGCTGTTCGTCCTATTCTTGAAACAATTGCACCGAATGCCATTCGCCCATCTTTATCAGATTTATCTAAAACAAAAAAATTATTAGACCATTTTAAAACGCTATCATCAGAACAATTCGAGTATTTGACCAAACTCATGACCATGAGTTCTGCTGATTTTCTGGATGAATGGTTCGAGTTTGAACCCCTGAAAGCATCCATGGCTGCCAGCGGAATTATTGGCACATTCATGGGTCCCCGCTCTCCCGGCTCTGCCTATGTAATGCTCCATCATTATATGGGCGACATTGACGGTGCTTTTCGCGCATGGGGATTTCAGCGAGGTGGCACCGGTGGCGTGAGTATGGCCATTGCCCGATCGGCCGAACATTTTGGTGCTGAAATTTTAACAGAAGCAGCAGTAGAAAAAGTCATCGTAAAAAATGGAAAGGCAGTCGGGGTCGCTTTAGAAAATGGCGACGAATACAAATCAAATATTGTTATTTCAGGACTAGATCCAAAATTGTCCTTTTTAAAAATGGTGGATGAAAGCGATCTTCCATCTGACTTCGTGACCGATATTAAAAATTTCAGAATTCGCGGCTCTTCAGGGAAAGTGAATCTTGCCTTGGATGGTTTGCCGAATTTTACCTGTCTCCCTGGCGAAGGTCATCATCTCCGTGGCGCTATTTCTATCAGTCCCAGTTATGATCATTTAGAACGAGCTTATGATGATGCCAAGTATGGCAATTTTTCCCAAGAACCTTATATGGATATTATTATACCATCCATGTTAGATCCAGACATGGCGCCCCCGGGAAAACATGTTATGTCCTGTTTTGTTCAGTATGCACCTTACGATATAAAAGGCGGTTGGAATGACCAAAAACGGGAAGATTTCGGTGATGCCGTCATAAATACAATCGCCCGTTTTGCGCCCAATATCAAAGATATTATTTTGCATCGGCAAGTATTAACACCGGCGGATATTGAATCCACTTTCGGCATGACAGAAGGCAATATTTTCCATGGCGAACTAACGCTTCAGCAATTGTTTTCCATGCGGCCAGCCGTAAAATGGGCCGACTATACAACGCCGATAAAAAACTATTTTCAATGCGGATCCGGCACCCATCCCGGCGGTGGAATCACAGGATCACCTGGCGAAATGGCGGCAAAAAAGATTTTAGGGATTTGGTCATGAGTCAGTTTGATGTCATTGTTGTTGGCGGCGGAATAAACAGCCTTGTTACCGCATCCCTTCTTGGAAAAGCCGGGAAGAAGGTGCTTATTCTTGAAGCAAGAGACCAAGTTGGTGGATTGGCTTCCACTTCAGAATTTGCCCCGGGATTTAAATGTAATGATATAAATGATGTATTAAAATGGATCGATCCACGGGTTTTACAACAGTTGGGTTTAGACGCTCACGGATTGGAATTGATTCAACCTGATGTGGTTCGAATAGCGTTGGGAGAAAATGGGGAAAATATTACTTTTCACCAAGATCCAAAAAAGACTGCGGCATCCATAGCAAACCATTCAGAAAAAGATGCGAAGGCGTGGGAAGATTTCACAGAATACATCCAAAAGCTAACTCACTTTTTAGAAAAACTTTATGCCATAACGCCGCCCAGTCTTCCGAATGTTGGACTGAAAGATCTATTGGGTATGCGATCTATGCTCGGGCCAGTGACGAAACATGGGTCTCGTGGATTGGTAGATTTAATGCGGGTCGTTCCAATGATGATGCCGGAACTCATGGACGAATGGTTCGAGAATAAATTACTTCGTGGTGCTATTTCTACGGCTGGAATTCACCACTTATCTTTCGGCCCTTTTTCCGCAGCTACGGGTTATAATCTATTGCATCAACATGTTCATAGTGGTGGTGTATTTCACAATGCACAATTTGTAAAAGGCGGCACTGACGAATTAGCTCAAGCGTTGAAATCTTCCGCTGAATCAACCAATGTTGAAATCCTGACCAATTCCAAAGTCAGCTCTATTAATGTTGAAAATGGACTTTGTAGCGGTGTTACTTTGCGAGATGGCGAAGAAATTTATGCGAACAAAGTTGTATCTGGATTAGATCCGAACAATACATTTATTAATCTGGTTGGGCCTTCAAATCTTAATCCCAATTTTAATACCCAATTAAACAATATCCGTTATCGCGGCAGTACAGCCCGTATTCATTTTGCCTTAAACGGGCTTCCAAAATTTAAAGGTGTTGCTGCTGATCAAATGGGAACTGTTTTCTCAATTGCTCCATCCATAGAATATTTGGAAAAGGCATCCGATGCAGTAAAATATGGACGGCTTCCGGAAAACCCATTCGTGGAATTCACAATACCATCAATTATAAATTCAGACTTTGCACCAGATGGGAAACACGTATTATCTGCCACAATCCAATATGCGCCCTATCATTTACGAAATCAAAATTGGACTCAAGATTTAAATAACCAATTGAAGAATAATGTAGTTCGTGTCTTGGAAAATTATTGCCCAGGATTTCATGGTATGATCGAATCGTCGTCCCTCCTTTCTCCCGTAGATTTGGAAAACCAATTTGGATTAACCGAAGGAAATTTGAATCATGGTGAAATGACA
>JABGTK010000068.1 GCA_018647265.1 Candidatus Neomarinimicrobiota bacterium
TCATGGTCGGTTGGTTATCCTGGATAAAAGCAACACAATCATGTCTGTGCTGGGATTTAATTCGGATCATGAGCAACGAGCGAATTATAACATTGACCAAAAGGATTGGATTGAGGGCATTTTCAGTGGCACCCATGGATCCAATTGGGATGAAGATGGAAACCTCTATATTCAGGATTGGAATATTTCCGGCCGGATAATTAAACTGATAAGGGTCAGAAATTAGTCGCAATAAATCCCCTTCTTTTTAACCTGTTCCCAATTTAGTTTCTCCTCCCTATTCCGTAATTCGATTTGAGGAGGTCGAACATGAAAACACTTTTATTGGGCAGAATTCTGCCATTACTTATTTTCATCAGCTGTGGTCAGCCACCAGTAGTTGAACCCGCCGATCCGCAGATGAAACTGGTATCCACATTTGATGTTGCACTCGATAAAGAAACCCAATCCAAACTGGAGTCCCAGTTTGATGCAATCTTGAATCCCCAGAATTTAAATGACTGGATGAAGCATATGTCATCTAAGCCACACCATGTTGGTTCCCCGTGGAGTAAGCAAAATGCAGAATTCATCGCTCAGAAATTTGATGAATGGGGTTTTGAAACTGAAATTGAAATATTTGATGTCATGGTGCCTTTCCCCAAGATTCGGAAACTGGAATTGGTGGCGCCAAATAAAGTATCACTCAAATTGAAAGAACCGGAACTAAAAGAAGATGCCACATCAGGGATTACAAAAGATCTTCTCCCTGCATTCAACGCCTTTTCTGCCGATGGTAATGTAACGGCTGAGCTGGTTTATGTGAATTATGGTATCCCTGGTGACTATGAAGAACTGGAACGTAGAGGTATTGACGTAAAAGGAAAAATTGTTCTCGCAAGGTATGGCGGTTCCTGGCGGGGAATTAAACCCAAAGTAGCTTATGAACATGGCGCCATCGGTTGTATTATTTTTTCCGATCCAAAAGATGATGGCTATGGTCGCGGTGATGTTTATCCTAAAGGTCCTTTTAGGATGGAACATGGGATTCAGCGGGGCTCCGTTTTGGATATGCCCATGTATCCCGGTGATCCATTAACTCCGGGTTATGGTGCCAAGCCTGATGTGGAACGGCTTACGGTTGAAGAAGCACCTACGATTATGAAAATTCCTGTCATGCCTATTTCTTATGGGGATGCGCTACCTCTATTGAAAGCATTAGAAGGTCCGGTAGCACCTGCTCAATGGCGTGGCGGATTGCCGGTCACATATCATATTGGGCCGGGACCGGCAAAAGTTAATCTTCACCTAGAATTCGATTGGAGTCTGCGCCGTGCTTATAATCCTGTGGCCAAAATGAAAGGATCGGTTTATCCCGATGAATGGATTATGCGTGGCAACCACCACGATGGTTGGGCACAAGGCGCTTCTGATCCTATCAGTGGAATGGTGTCACTTATGGAAGAAGCACGTGCCATAGGTGAACTGGTCAAAACAGGCTGGCGCCCAAAACGGACATTAGTTTATGCCGGTTGGGATGCAGAAGAACCGGCCCTTTTGGGTTCGTCCGAATGGGTTGAATATCACCGGGATGAAATAAAGGAAAAAATGGTAACCTATATTAATACAGATGGCACTGGTGTTGGCTTTCTCGGTGTGGGCGGTTCTCACTCACTGGAAAAATTTGTGAATGAAGTTGCTTCAGATGTCAATGATCCAGTTCAGGGTGTGACCTTGCAGGAACGTAATCGTGCGCGTCTCAGGGTCAGCGGTAATAAAGATGCTGAACGAGAAGATTTACGAATATATCCATTGGGATCAGGTTCAGACTATACGGCATTTATTCATCATGCCGGCGTACCGGCCCTAAATATTGGTTTCGGTGGTGAAAGCAGTGGTGGGTCATATCACTCCATTTTTGATTCCTATGACCATTATACCCGTTTCAATGATGGTGATTTCAAATACGGAACAACTTTGGCCAAAGTAAATGGACGCCTGGTATTGCGTCTTTCAGAAGCGGATATTTTACCTTTTCGATTTGTGAATATGGTGGAAAATATCGGTTCGTTTATTGAAAGTAATAAAAAGCTGGCAGAAGAAGTGGCAAAGAAAACGGAAAAACGAAATAAACTTTTGGATCAGGAAGCATATACTATTGCGGGGAATCCGAAAAAAACTTATCTGCCGCCGAAACGGCTGGATGAAGTTCCCGACTTTGATTTTGGGCCTTTAGAAGCGGCCCATGGTCGTCTTGAATCCAGCGCCTGGAAATATGAAATAGCTTTAGCTAATATAAAGAAAGGCTCATTATCCGCTGGCCAAAAATCCCAAGTCAATCAATTCCTTCGGGAAGTAGAACAGGCCATGACTCGTGGCGATGGATTGCCTAGAAGGGATTGGTTCAAGAATATGATCTATGCCCCTGGTTTTTATACGGGATATGGCGTAAAGACACTTCCGGGAATTCGTGAGGGACTAGAAGAACGGAAATGGGAGGAAGTGCATACTTATATTGGTGAAGTGGCAAAAGCGCTGGATCGTGCTTCTGCTAAAATCAATGCAGCGGCTAAAATTCTTGAAGGGGCATAATTAACAATTACATCCGTGCCTTCAAACGAATATAAAAAAATCTGTGTCATTCCGCATCGTGCGGGACTCAGTATGACAAGGGTGGGTGGTTGAGAAAAACAATTGAAAGTGGATAAGTGATAAAGAAAATAATATTAACAATACTCATCCTTAGTGCGGCTATTTTCGCTGGGGAGCCAAAATCAGTAAATGCCACCCGGAAATGGGTGAAGAAAAATGGCCATACTATCATTAAGGATTTTGCCCATCTGCTCTCCATGCCAAACGTTGCTTCAGATAAAGCCAACATCCGCAAGAATGCGAAATACATTAGCGGTTTATTTCAAAAACGGGGCTTTGAGATGCAACTGTTGGAGACAGAAGATGCGAATCCCATTGTTTATGGTGAATACAAAGTACCGGGAGCAACACGGACGCTCTGTTTTTATGTCCACTATGATGGTCAGCCGGTGGATTTAACCCAATGGAAACATGGCCCTTTTGACCCTGTTCTCTATAATGCATCTATGGATGCTGGTGGTAAACAAATTCCGTTGCCAGGGGAAAGAACCAAAATCGATCCGGAGTGGCGGCTTTATGCCCGCTCCGCCGGGGATGACAAAGCGCCTATTATGACAATCCTCAATGCGGTGGATGCGCTTCAATCTTCGAAAATTGGTTTCACCTCAAACATTAAATTATTTTTTGAAGGTGAAGAGGAAGCTGGTTCCACAAACCTGGAAGCACATCTGGTGAAACATAGGGCATTATTGGATGATATTGATATTTGGCTCTTTTGTGACGGACCAATGCACCAAAGCCGTCAACCCCAATTGGTGTTTGGCGTTCGTGGTGTAACGGGTATGGAAGTGACCGTTTATGGGGCTAAGCGATCGTTACACAGCGGACATTATGGTAACTGGGCGCCAGTGCCAGGGCAATCCCTAGCACACCTAATTGCATCCCTGAAGGCTGGAAATGGAAAAGTATTGGTGGATGGATTTTATGATTCAGTAGAACCATTATCTGAATTTGAACGAATGGAATTGAGCAAGATTCCCGATGTGGATGTTCAATTAAAAAAGGAATTAGGTTTGGCTTTCACTGAAGGTAATGGTCGCTCCATCAATGAGCGATTGTTGTTGCCATCACTCACAATCAAAGGGTTAGCCAGTGGAAATGTGGGGAAAAAAGCCCGAAATGTAATTCCGAATACTGCCACGGCAGCAATTGGTGTTCGCTTGGTTAAAGGAAACGACCCGATGGATATGCTGGATAAAGTGGAAACGCATATTCGTAGCCAAGGCTTTCACATTGTTTATGATGAACCAGATATGGCGACACGGCGGAAATATCCAAAGATAGCTAAGGTGGTTCGCCGAGGCTCAGGGTATATCGCATCCCGAACATCCATGGAAGAATCCAACGCCAAAGCAATCATTAATGCGGTTAGGGCATTTGTGGGGGATAAACTTATTCTAATGCCGGCACTGGGCGGATCCCTGCCATTATATTTATTTACAGATTTACTTCAAAAACCGGCCATAATTGTGCCTATAGCAAACCATGATAATAATCAGCATGCCTCCAATGAGAATCTCAGGATTGCCAATCTTTGGTACGGGATAGACCTCATGGGTGTTATTATGACAATGCCCGATTCATGATTCGTATTATTCCATTATTTATTAGTCTGGCCTTCAGTCAGTCCATTTCATTACAAAAAATGGATAGTGGCGTGGAAGCGTCCTTTCGGGGACTATCGGTAGTAAATCAAAAAGTGGTTTGGGTCAGCGGAACGGGCGGTACTGTTTTACGCACAGTTAATGGAGGAGAATCATGGAAAAATGTTTCAGTCCCAAATATGGAAAAGACCGATTTTAGGGATGTTGAAGGATTTGATAAAAATACCGCCATTGTTATGGGAATTGCCTCTCCTGCTCGATTTTATAAAACTACCGATGGGGGCCAAAACTGGAATCTTGTTCACTACGATAATCGTGAAGGTGTGTTTTATGATGGCATGTCATTCTGGAATAGGAAAAATGGAATATCATTTAGTGATCCTATCGACGGCCATCACTTGCTCATTCGAACCACGGATGGGGGTGAGTCGTGGCAGGAAATTCCAAAGGATGGATTCCCCAAAAAGCTTGATCCTGAATTTGGTTTTGCCGCCAGTGGAACGGGCATTCCCGTTCAAGGCCGACAAACTGTTTGGTTGGGGATGGGTGGTAAAAAGTCTCGTGTTTTTAAAAGTGAAGATGGTGGTTTGAATTGGTATGCAACCGAAACACCAGTAGTTCATGGCGGCCAAAGTACGGGCATTTATTCTATGGCCTTTAAAAATAAAAAAGTCGGTATTGCTGTGGGTGGTGATTACATTAATCAGTCCGTAAAAAATACCATGGCATACACGAATGACGGCGGTGCAACTTGGCACCTTCCTGAAAAACAAACCCATCAATACCGTGAATGTGTAGCCCATTACCGCGGCAATATATTTTTTGCTGTGGGGCCATCGGGCTTTGATATGACAACCGATAATGGAAAAAACTGGCATCCCCATTATTGGGAGGTGAAAGACTTGACTGCTGTGGCCTTTGCAAAGGGAAGCAGCATTGGTTATGTGGTAGGGAAAAAGGGTCAAATCTATAAAATAAAAGTAGGGCATTAATGGAACAAAAATCAGCTTTAGTACTAGGTGCTTCCGGTTTGATCGGTTCTGAAGTTCTGACTTTATGTCTGGAATCAGAAATGTATAATAAGGTGATTGCACCTGTCCGTAGGCCATTATTAATTGATCATGAAAAACTGTTTGAAAAGGTGATCGATTTTGACATGCCGCCATGGGAGGATTTATTCCCCGTGGATCATGTATATTGTTGTTTGGGCACCACTATCAAGATGGCAGGGAGCAAATCAAATTTCCGAAAAGTCGATCATGATTATCCCTTGGCCTTTGGAGGGGCAGCCAGAAAATGGAATGCATCGGTTTTCAGTATTGTTACCGCAGCCGGCTCAAACGCCAATTCCAAAATATTTTACAATAGGGTAAAGGGTGAACTTGAATTAAACCTGAAATCATTGGCATTAAAATCAACACTCATTTTTCAACCTTCATTACTGATGGGTGATCGAAAGGAAATTAGAAGGGGAGAAAAGATGGTCATAGGTGTGGCAAAATTAACTTCTTGGATGATACCCCGTTCCTTTCGGGCAATTCACAGCAAAACTGTAGCAAAATCAATGGTTGCGGAATCCTGTTCAAGAAGAGCGGGATTTAACATTATTTCAAATAAAACTATGTATAACAATGGATAAAGGGAGCACCATGATAAAACGTATGATAATTGTTTATTTTTCAGGATTTTTGCTGTTGTCGGCACAATCACTCACCATTGATCCGAGTGTGTATAAAATATTAGATGATATTAGCGCGAACCAGTTGGAAACATCCGTGACAAAACTGGTTAATTTTGGTACGCGCCATTCATTATCGGATACCGTATCTAACACTAGGGGAATTGGCGCTGCCCGGCGGTGGATCAAAAATGAATTTGAGAAAATTTCAAATGATTGTGGTGGTTGTCTGGAAGTGGAAGAACAATGGTCTTTAGCTAAAGGGAATCCCAAATCACGTATTAAAAAAGATACATGGATCGTCAATATTTATGCAGTGAAACGGGGCACAATATATCCCAATAGATATGTAATCATGAGTGGTGATATAGATTCGAGAATATCTGACCCGTTGGATGGAAAAGGCGATTCCCCCGGGGCCAACGATAATGCTACAGGCATGGCGGGAGCCATCGAACTGGCACGGGTGTTGTCGAAACATGATTTTCCCACAAGCATAATTTTGGCGGGACTTTCCGGAGAAGAACAGGGATTGTTCGGTGGAAAGTTTTTAGCGGAAAAAGCAATAACTGAAGGCTGGGAGATTATCGGTGTTTTGAATAATGATATGATTGGTAATATCGAAGGGGTGGATGGTGTTATTGATAACCGCACTTTCCGTATTTTTTCTGAACCATATTCAATTTTAGAGACAGAAAAACAGTTAAAGCAAAAACGATTTTACGGCGGTGAGAATGATGGTGAATCCCGCCAGTTGGCGCGGCATGTTTATGCCACCACGAAAACCTATTTACCAGAAATGAATCCCATGTTGATCTATCGTTTGGATCGCTTTGGCCGGGGCGGTCACCACCGCCCATTTAATGAAGTGGGATTTCCCGGTATTCGGATTATGGAAGCACACGAGAATTATAATCGCCAACATCAGGATATTCGTACAGAGAATGGGATTAAATACGGCGATGTTTTTGAAGGCGTGAATTTTGATTATTGTGCCAAACTGACCGCCGTGAATGCAGCCGCTTTGGTGACTTTAGCAATGGCGCCGTCGAAGCCCAATAATGTAAAGATTGGCGGTGTGGTTAAACCATCCACAGTTTTATCATGGGACAAAGTAGATGGTGCTGCCGGTTACAAACTTTACTGGCGGGATACCACCGCACCCACTTGGCAACATTCAAAACTCGTTGGTGCCGATGTAACCAAACACACCTTAAAAGGCATCGTCATTGACAATTATTTATTCGGCGTAGCCGCTGTGGGTCAAGATGGTCATGAAAGTATGGTTGCTTATCCCGGTGGATTAATCGGCAGGTAGTAATTGAATCGAATTCTGAAATGGACTATCGTCCTCATATTTATTTTATTTGCTATGGTCAATTTGAATGATGCCGATGGATTTGTTTGGGTGCCCATTTATATAGCCGTGGCAGTGTTGCCTCTTATACAAAAAGTAGATCAATCCTATTTGAATCAATTTGCCGTTGTCCTGTTTGTTGTCGGTGCATTAGTCGCCACGGGCATATTAAATAATGTTATGCCCCAACAAGTGGATGATCGCATGGTAAATATGTGGGAACACCAGCGCGAAGGGCTCGGGTTGATTCTCGCTAGTATATGGTTGTGGCTTGGGCGAAGGCTGAAGTAGGATTTCAATATTTTATTGATAAATATCATATAATCATATAAATTGATTATATGATAAATAGGGATTTAGACTAATGTTACTTAAAAAAACTGTTACAGAACTAGCCCGTGATTTCTCTCATTTTGTAAATCGTGTGGCATACAAACATGATTCGATAATTCTTCTGAGGGGGAAAAAAGAGGTGGCAGAGCTACGACCTATTGTGTCAGGGTTACCAATATCGGATTTCGCAAATCTAATGGATTCCCTGCCCCATCTTTCTGAGCCGGAACTGGAAGCCTTTTCAACAGATCTTAAAGTAGTAAGAGATTCAATGAATGATGAACCGGTCAGAGATCCATGGGCATCCTGATTGATTCAAATATAATAATTGATTGTGAACGGAATAAACTGGATGCATCCAGTTTATTTTCTGAATCTTTAAGTAGGGAGGAATTATTTATTTCTGTTATCACAGTGAGTGAATTGCTCCATGGTGTATATCGAGGAAAGACATCTGCCCAAATAAATCAAAGGTCTGCATTCGTTGAAAAAATTATAGACGCTATCAAAGCGATTGATATTGACGTGCAAGTTGCAAGAACCCATGCACGACTTTCATCAGAGTTAATTCAATCCGGGACTAAAATAGGATCGGCCGATACTTGGATTGCTGCAACGTGTATTTCCCATGGTTTACAATTATGCACTCGCGATCTTAAAGCATTTAGTCAAATTGAGGGTCTCTCTCTCTATTCTATTTATTAAATTAAAATCGTCAAACGTCTATCTCGTGTATTTCGGGTTGAATTTTTCAGGTTAAATTCACCATCAATTTTTAAAAGAATCGAGGAAACTGTGAAACATTTAATTTTGATTTCCACCTTATTATTGAGTGCCTGTATGCAAAATTCAACACCACCAGACGTTACCAAAAAACACCATAAAATGACCGAACACGGCCACACCCGAGTAGATGATTATTACTGGATGCGCCTCACAGATGAACAGAAATCCGCTGAGAAAAAAGATAGCCACACCCAAGAAGTGGTGGACTATATCGAGGCAGAAAATGACTATACCGAAAGTCGTTTGAAGCATACCAAAAAATTTCAAGAAAAGCTTTTTAATGAAATTGTTGGTCGAATTAAAAAGGATGATGAATCTGTACCCTATTTTGATAATGGCTACTTCTATTATACCCGTTACGAAAAGGGAAAAGAATATGCAATTCACTGTCGCAAAAAAGGTTCTTTGGGTAGTGTCGAAGAAATTTTGTTGGATGAAAATGTTTTGGCCAAAGGTCACGATTATTTTGCTGTGGGCGGCATGGATGTGAGTCCCGATAACCAATGGATATCTTATGGCGTGGACTTAGTGAGTCGCCGGATTTACACCATCTATTTTAAGAATTTACTCACTGGCAATGTGCTGGAGCAGACCATTCCCAATGCAACCGGAAATGTAGCATGGGCCAACGATAATAAGACTGTTTTTTATACATCCAAAAATGAAGTGACTTTGCTCTCCGAAATGATTTGGCGACACAAAGTAGGAACAGATTCAGCCAAAGATGAAATGGTATATGAAGAAAAAGATGAATCATTTTATAATGGTGTTTATCGTTCTAAATCCGGGGAATTCATCATTATTTATAATAGCAGTACCCTGGTGAGTGATTACCATATTTTGTCTGCCAATAAACCGGGTGGTGATTTTCAAAATTTCTCACCCCGTGGTTCAGAACATGAATATAGCATCGATCATTACCAGGATAAATTTTTTATCATCACGAATTGGAAGGCCAAGAATAATCGTCTAATGGAGACGTCAGAAGATGCTACCGACATGGCCAATTGGAAAGAAGTGATCGCCCATCGCGGTGATGTGCACCTCCTTGGGATGGAAATATTTAAAGATCACCTAGTATTGAATGAACGAAAGGATGGTCTTCGCGGTTTGCGGGTGATTAACCAGAAATCAGGGAAAGATGAAAATATCGATTTTGGTGAGCAGACCTATACCGCTCGCATTTCTGTAAATGAGGAATTTAATACCAATATTCTACGTTATGGATATTCCTCCATGGTGACACCCAGTTCCACTTATGATTATAATATGGATACAGGTGAATTAACCTTAATGAAACAGCAAGAAGTTGTAGGTGGTTATGATCAAGCGTTATATAATTCAGAACGGCATTATGCGTTAGGACGTGATGGTCAACCAATTCCAATCTCTCTAGTTTATAAAACAGATCTAAAAAATGATCCAACCTTGACTCAACAGGGTGTTCCAAGTAATCCACAAAACGTATTGCTGTATGCCTATGGTTCTTATGGTGCTACCATGGATCCCTATTTTAGTTCGACTCGATTAAGTTTATTGGATCGAGGATTTATTTTTGCAATTGCCCATGTACGGGGTAGTCAGATTTATGGGCGAAAATCCTATGATGATGGAAAAATGCTGAATAAGAAAAATACATTTACTGATTTTATAGATGTGGGTAAATATTTGATTAAAGAAGGATTGGCCGATTCCGATCATCTATTTGCTGAAGGTGGTAGTGCGGGAGGACTCTTGATCGGTGCCGTGGTGAACATGGCTCCGGAATTATGGAAAGGTGCCATCGCGGCAGTGCCATTCGTTGATGTGGTAACCACCATGCTGGATGCATCCATTCCATTGACTTCCAACGAATGGGATGAATGGGGCAATCCTGCCGAAAAGAAATATTATGATTATATGCTTTCTTACTCGCCCTACGATCAATTAAAAGATCAAACTTATCCAAATATGCTGGTAACCTCCGGATTCTTTGATTCTCAAGTTCAATACTGGGAGCCACTAAAATATGTGGCGAAACTTCGGGACCATTGGAAAGGTGACAATGATCTTTATCTTCACATGAATATGGATGCGGGCCACGGTGGTAAATCTGGGCGATTTCGTCGGTATCGAGAAGTGGCGTTGGAATATGCCTTTATGTTTGATTTGGCCGGGGTGAAGGAATAGATTTTTGGTTTGGGATTAAATCCTCACAAATCGTTAATCTGCTTCCACCCTCCTAAAGGACGGTGTATTGAAAAAAAACACACTCGAGTTTTAACCCATTAAAACTTTCCATTATTTATTGGGGGAGAAATCGTTTTTTTAAGAATTCAGCCAATTTGGTTATAACTAAATTTTGGTGTAATATTACCTGCTATGAGATTTAAAACCATCCTCATTGGACTCACATTGGTTTCATCCCTTGCACTGCAGGGATGTTATACCCAGTTGGCCATGTTCTATCCCGATCCGGAAGTTGAACAAGATGAAGATGGACAATTTTATGAAACCTATTCCCGGGCGCCTCGCCGTCCCAACTTAGGTATTTATGCTCAGGATGGGGGCAATGGAAATTCCTTAGCTTATTCCACGATGCAAAATCGGTTTAATCCTTTTTTCGGATATTCGAATTATAATAATGGCTATGGCAATTATTATGGCGGTGGCTATGGTAATGATTATGGCTATGGGTACAATCCCTATGGTTACAATTATAACCTGGGCGGTTATACCCTTTTTATTCCCGTCACAGATTCAAAAGAATTGCGGGCATTCAACAAAGAGCGTTCTCGCCAACATCAAACCAATTTGAAAACAACCCGCACCAGTTCATCTTCTGCCTGGCAGAGTTCAAGCTCGTCGCGTAACAGTTCATCCATATCATCTACACGTTCATCCGGAAGTAGTTCTTCTGGCAGTTCATCAAGCAGTTCAAGTTCGTCTTCTGGTGGCCGTCGTGCCACGCGTCGCAATTAAATCAATCTAACTAAAGGGCGCTTTGATGAAAAGCACGACCCGATTAATCTTTCCTGTTTTATTTTTCTTTTCGATTCTCCAATCCCAATCTGCCGCTGAGGCAATCCACTTATTAGAAAATGAAATGGGTTTTGGCGCTCGTTCCATGGGAATGGGTGGTGGAACTACTGCATTGGGGGATGATCCATCGGGAATGTATTGGAATCCGGCGGGGTTGACAGGGATTCGAAATGGAATGTTTTACGTTGAAACCAACAATCTGAATTATAATAACAACACAACATATATAAACGAAACTTCCCAAAACCCAATCCAGAAATTTGGCCAATTCAATGGATTCGGGATTGTTTATCCAGTGCCAACTGTGCGGGGAAGTATGGTCATTGCTATAGGTTACAATCGGATTCTTAATTATGATTCATTCATGTCATTCTCCGGTTTTAGTCTGGAGGATAATACATTGGATTTCCCCATCACTGTGGATGGAAAAGAAGAATATTATCCTTTTTCAAAAAATGTTCAGCGCAGTGAACGAGCTATCAGCAGCGGCGGTATGGAACAATTGACTTTTTCTTTCGGGATTGCACTGTCGCCTACAGTATCCGGTGGCATTTCAATTTCGAGTATTACAGGTCGGGAAGATTATGAATTCAAATTTTCACAGGAAGATCTGCAAAATAGCTATGTCACATTTCCCGCTGATTTTAAGAAATACGATCTTGTTCAATCATTAATCACCAAAACAAAAGGGTGGAATATCCGTGGCGGGTTGACTGGAATCCTGAATGAATGGGTGCGATTTGGTATGGCTTTATCCCTGCCATATACGATGGAGGTGAAAGAAAATCATGGTACTGACGAAGTACTCATTTTTGATAATGGAGAATCTAGTGATGCAAATTTAAGCGGGTATTATGATTATAAGGTGAGAGTCCCCATGATATACGATGCAGGGTTTGCAATTACAATTGAGTCCTTGGCAATTTCGACTAGTTTACGGTATAAGAATTGGGGAAACACACAATTTAAACTGAATGATTTGGCTGCGGATTCCGAGGATTATGCATTACTTCAGGAGGAAAATTCTGTTTTATCATTTCAATATCGTTCTGTTATGCAATTACGTGTAGGGATAGAATATCTATGGGAATTTTCAGATTCATTTGGTATCACTCTCCGTGGAGGCGGTGGATTAATTCCTTCGCCCGATGGCGAAAGTAAAGTGGATCAAAGTTATTATACTTTTGGGGTGGGGGTTCCATTAGGGAACTCCATGATTATGGATGTAGCCTATATTAAATCCCAATGGGAAAAGAATTCCAGTGATTGGTACACACCATCCGGTGCAATCGAAGTTGTACATTCCGGGCGCTTGCTTGTGAATTTTTCTTATTTATTTTAAATCCAATTAATGATGGAATTCCATTTGGATTTCGTCCATTCTCTCGGCTAATTTTTCGGGCCTTTTTTGGCATCAATTTTTTAAGTTGGCTCGGTAGCTCAGTTGGTAGAGCAGAGGACTGAAAATCCTTGTGTCGGCGGTTCAATTCCGTCCCGAGCCACAAAACAAAATACCCCCGCAGGAAGCGGGGGTATTTTGTTTTGTGTTGGTAATGGAATCTGACTGGTAAGACCTCGGCGATTCTATTTATATACGCCGACCAATCTAGATTAAAGAGTTACTGTTATTTTTGTGGGGGTGGAACTATGTGTCCACCCGGTTTAATGTAAAAATATATTCGCCCTTTTCTTTGACGCAAAGAAAAGAGCTGGAAAAGAAACAGCCGCTGTGAAAATATTCAATGGATCTCTGATTTTTCAGGAATGAATTGAAACTCGTCCCGCAATATTTTATTCGGAACTCAAACACCAATTCATTCTAATCTTCAAAATTCATCAATCCTGATTATTGAATATTCTCAAGGCGGCAAATCTCGCCAATTAAAAATATCGTTCCGCCGAAGGAACGTAGGCTGAGTGTCCAAAATCAACATTTATATTTTATCTAAAAATCTCATCATTGATAAAGTATTTATATGCATGCAAAATATATATTGTTAACAATAATGATAATAATGTATATTTATCCCATGCTAAAGAAAACAACCATAAAAGACCAAAATAATTGGATAACAATGGATAATGTGGTGCGGGAAAGGTTCATCTCATCTCCATCGGCCCGGGTTTACTTGGCGCGACAAACCAAATCGGGCCATCTTGTTCGGTTAAAGAATAATCTTTATATCACCAGCGGGGAGTGGGATGGCGCCACGTGGAATGACCAGTTGCGAATGGCCAACCGCATTCAAGTGCCATCTTATATTTCACTGTTAACCGCTTTGGCTTATTATGATGTTTCATCCCAAATACCGGCCCAGCGGATTGAATCTATCGCCCGAACTCGAACCTATACCAAAACAATCCAGACTGTGGAATTTGCCTTTATTAAAATAAACCGTGCCTATTACAATGGTTTCATACGTAAAGAAGGTATTTTTTTTGCAACGCCTGAAAAAGCATTGGCCGACGCCATTTATCTCTGCTCATTAGGGAAATATGCCTTGGATCTCTATGCCTTGGATTTGAATAAAATAAATACTGAATTACTGGAATCAGCACTGTCATCATTTCCTAAAAAAACACAAAACTGGTGGAGAAAACATGAATTTATTTGAGCAGCATGAACAATTTGAAATGTCAGTTTTAGATGAATTACAAAGTGCCAGAATTCTTGAAAAACTTGTTTTTGGTGGTGGCACAATGCTGCGGCTATGCCATGAACTTAATCGCTATTCGGTGGATCTTGATTTTTACTTGAAAAAGGAATCGGACCAAAAAACGATTGGAGAAAAAATAAAAACACATTTGGGGGAATCCTTGGAGATTCGGGATTATGCAAATAAGAGAAATACAATTTTAGTGGAAGTTTCATCGCTACAGTACCCACGAAAACTGAAGATCGAGATCAATACCAATAACCGCTATACAGATGTGGTCCAATCGATTGCTTGGTCGTCCCACGCCAATATCCAAGTATTGGTCACAGCCATTACGCTACCCAAAATGATGGACCTGAAGATTAATGCGCTGTTGGACCGAAAAGAGATTCGGGATGCCTTTGATATTGAATTTCTCATTCGCAGGGGAATCAGCTTGAAGCTATCTCAAAAAAAGATCAGCGAAATAAAAAAGGTATTGGATGGATTCAAACCAATGGATTTTAAAGTTAAACTGGGATCCATCTTAACAGGGGAATACCGGGACTATTATAATGAAAGTGGGTTTGCATTTCTTTTGGGCCATTTGAATAGTATGGAAAATCAGCAAAGGTGAGTGGGGATTCTATTCTACCTGTTCCGATAGACGCGCCTAACCGGCTTTATAAAAGGGCGTCCCGTTCAAAATTCTTTTATGTGAGCATCTAAAAAATAGCTTGAATAATATGGTGTATAAAATATACATTATAATAAGAATTGACATAAAATTATGAACCGAACACAAATATATATTACACCTGAAGAAGAATCGACCTTAAAGAAACTTTCTAAACAAACTGGCAAATCCAAAAGTGAACTGATTCGTAGCGCAATCGACCAATATCTAGAAGTGGAATGTGAAAGCAACTGGAAGAATAAGATCATTGATAGTGCGGGCATTTGGAAAGGCAGAAAAGATCTCCCCGATTTTGAGGAGATTAGACGCAGTTTGGATCGAGAATGAGTGCTTGCCTGCTTGATACTAATATACTCATTGATTTTTTGAGAGGTAGAGAAAAGGCCATCATTTTCATTAAGAGGATGAAAATACAACCGGTTATTTCTGCTTTGACGGTGGCAGAATTATTTGCCGGAGTGAAGGGTAAAAGGGAGTCAATAGCTGTCCATAATTTAATTGATGCTTGTGAGGTGATTCCCGTGAATGAAGAGATTGCCGAAGAGGGGGGGAATATTAAAAACAGATTTCAAAAAAGCCACCAGATTGGTTTAGCGGATGCATTGATCGCCGCTACAGCAAATATATTAAAATTAGAATTGGTAACGTTGAACCAAAAACATTTCCCCATGATCAAAAAATTGGTTAAACCTTATTAGGATAAAAAAGGATTTAAAATGACTGTGCGCCTTGCAAATCTTAACACGATGGAAAAAGAGTGGATGAAAGGTGAATAAGGTGGTTTTTATTTAGGTTGTATACAAATATATACGGATATCAAGGAAAACTAGAAAATTCATCAATCCTAGTTATTGAATATTCTCAAGGCGACATCTCCATTATATAGTGCACTGTCCCGGCAAGACAACTTATCTTTTTATTTACTTTAGATTTTTATAAAACTTTTAACCCACAATCGGTTAAATAATTGTAATTACTATTATAATATTCCGGAATTCTCGTGTAATCGTTTGGGTCGCCTTCAGGAATCCAAAATACCATTCCTTCCCGTGCTCGGGTCATTAAGACACGGTATTTATTTAAGATAAATTGTTTTTTGTCTGAAGAATGAACATTTTGCCATTTTGTCCCAACGAATCTGTGAAAAGCCCATTCTTGTCCTTTACGGCGTAAATCTGCGCCCCAGCACATTAGTATCCAATCTAGTTCCAAACCTTGAATTCCGAATTCTGTCACAGGGAGTTCTAAGTAAGAACTTGATCTGATATCGTATTTGGAGTTTAAAAACCATTTTGGGACATCAATATCAAGGGTAACATCTAACCCATAGGGGCGCAATCTTCTTGCACCTGAACTTGCAATGATACCACATTTTCGAAGACCACGTGTATTGTCTTTTAAAAATGATTTTGCCTGCGAAAAAGACCTTGTTATAAAAATTGGATATTCTGATAAGTATTTTAAAGAAATATATTTTGCTTCATCAGAATTCCCTTTAAGAGTAGCCTCAACCCAATCTGCAATTTTTTCAGATCTGAAAGATCTAATATCTATGTTTAAGTGTAATTCGTCTACCTTTTTTACATTAATGTTTTTTGGTATTTCCGACTCGAATAAATTATAATCTCCCTCTTTTAGCATTTGAGGAGAAATAAATATATCCCAGTGATTAAAGGATTCTAATAATGTACGTCCCCATTCTGGCAATCCTCCTTCTCCATCATTTATTTCTTGACCATTACCAATTAACCCGACAAATACTGACCAATCTTTTTGTCTATCCATAATTTGTAATAGTAATTCTGGTTCGGAAATATCTCGTTTAAATTTTCTATATGATTGTTTTTTATTCCATGCTCTTTGAGCTTCATCAAAAATAACAATTTTATCAGGAGGTTTTTTATTGTTGTTATAGTAAGTGTCTAAAAATAAATGAATATTATGTACAAAAGTTTGAACTTCTCTTCTTGATTCTTTTAGCGGAGATTTTGTTCGTTTATGATGATCTCTTGCCAATGCTTCTTGAAGTACTTTCACTAATGGACCATTGCCGGAGAGAAATACACCCAATTCATTATTACTTTGGTTATTATGGACAACATTTAATCCTGCTAATGTTTTTCCGGCACCTGGAATTCCCGTTATGAAACATATCACTTTTTTGTTATTCTCAATAGCATAGTCTATTGCATTTGTTACTGCATCAAAAGTGTCAGATAAATTTTTGATGTTGGCGTGTGATCGAGAAATCTCCCTAACATTTTGCCCCGCATATAATACCTGAGCAGCTTCAATAATAGTTGGAGTGGGATTATAAAGTGCATTATCCCATTTTAAGAAATTAATAGACTTATTAGATTTAATTTTATTTAAAATGGTTAATATAACATTAGAACAGTTCTTTGAATTCGCAATACATACTTTTTGGACTAATTCCTTTTTATTGAATTGAAAAATTCTAAATTCACTATTATCTTCCATAGTTAATAATATGGGTAATATGTTTTTACTTTTTGACCCTTTGTGAAAGTCTCGAAGATCGAGAGCATAGTCTTCTATTTGGTCTATATCAGCTTTTTCAGGTTTGTCATATTTATATTTGAATTCAATAGGTAAAATCAGCCCCTTAATAATTAGAACAATATCTATTCTTTTACCTCTTCTTGGAATTGGAAATTCAAATATTATTCCCGAATCTTCCAACGATTTATCTATTGTAATTAGTTCAGTACAAATTGATTTAAGAATATTTATTTGCTCTTGCCAAACGTCTGTTTGACTTTGCAACTGAGAATAGAATCCGGCTTTCTGCGCGCCGATAGTTAATTCTCCAACTATTTGTTTAGAATTTCTTTTTGTAAAATCAGAAAAATTATCTTTATAAAAACCAGGCATATAATTTTAAGTAAGTGAAACTATTACTATGTTCGTTTAAAAAAATCACTCATAGATATATTAAGTGCATTTACAATCTTTGTTAAAGTGGAAATTGTTGGAGATTTTTCATCTCTCTCAAGGGCGCCTATGTATGTTCGGTGGAGATTACATTTTTCAGCTAATTCTTCCTGGGAAAGTTTTGCTTTTTTTCGAAGTGAACGGAGTGTTTTACCTATAGCCATAATTGAATCATTTTGATGACTAAAGCTATCATTCATTTACAGTCCTGTCTACAGCCTAAAGATAGCATTTTGTTAAATATGGCTTAGTCCTGACAACCATTTGAATCTTTTTGTGTCTATAGTTGTAATTAACCAATAACAAATGGAGTTAAAAATGAAATACACAACACAATCACTCAAGTTGGA
>JABGTK010000069.1 GCA_018647265.1 Candidatus Neomarinimicrobiota bacterium
GGGGATTACGCTTTCCTGTGAAGATAGAATTAGGGATAATCCTTTTGACAAATACAACACTTTAAACCCAGACTTATGGGCACCAATTAATCTTGTGGCTGTACGCATTTCTCAAAGCACAGTGAAACTTGAATGGGACTACAATAAAAGAAATATTGAAGGGTTTAAAATTTTCAAAGAAACAATAGGAATAGATAAATTATACATCGAATTGGCAAGTGTTGGAAAAGAAACTCGAGAGTATTTCGATTCGACTGCTATTGGTTTGGACACTGTAACATATTATTATCGTATGTATGCATTTGCTGGTTCAAATAAATCTACTTCTATCGAAAAAGAGTTAGTTGAAGGTCGCCCCCAGGCTGTAGATGTTTTAACAGTGAAATATGATTTGCGAAAGATGACGGTTAACTGGGAGAAATCCTCCGACCAAAGCTTTAAGTTTTATGAACTACTTTACGCTACAACGCAATTGGGGGAAAAATCAACCGTAATAACAATTGGGAATGTTGATGCACTTGAATATTCAATGTCTCCATTTGACCCTACCAAGGAGAATTGGTATTGGATTAAAATTATGAATAATTTTGGATTCTCCAAAATTGGCAAAGGGAAAACCAATACTATTGATAGTCCACCTATACAATCAGAACTATATCCAGTTGAAGTCAAAGATGGTTCACATCATTTATCTTGGTCTAAAAACAATGAAAGTGACTTTAAATCATATGCTATTTATGAAGCTACAAATGAGGATATGAGCGGGAAAACGGAGATAGCCAAATCTACAGATACAACCTATGTCAGAAGCATTGAAAATGACCAAACAAAATATTTCCAAATACAAGTCGAAGATGTTTGGGGTTTACAATCAATGAGTAATATCCAAGTGGGTTATTACCCCGGATTTAGGTTTGTAAAAACTTTTGGTGGAAGTAGTGTTGATATTGGTCAGTCTGTTCAGCAAACTACAGATGGTGGATATATTATCACAGGTTATACAGAATCTTTCGGGAATGGTGGTCGTGATATTTGGTTAATCAAAATAGATAGTCAAAGTAATGAAGAATGGAATCAAACATTTGGTGGCAGTAGTGATGATGAAAGTTCTTCCGTTCAACAAACCACGGATGGTGGATATATCATTACAGGATATACCGAATCTTATGGTAATGGTCAGTCTGATGTATGGTTAATCAAGACCGATTCCAATGGTAATGAAGAATGGAATCAGACCTTTGGTGGAAGTAGTTCTGATTGGGGTTCTTCCGTTCAACAAACCACGGATGGTGGATATATTATCACAGGCAGAATCTGGAATGGTTCTTATGATGTCTGGTTAATCAAAACAGATTCAAATGGAAATGAACAGTGGACAAAAACCTTTGATGGAGGTGCTGATAACGGAGAAGGTAATTCCGTTCAACAGTCTACTGATGGTGGGTATATTATTACAGGAACATATTCTTATGGATATCAGATCGGGTATGTCTGGTTAATCAAAACTGACTCACAAGGAAATGAAGAATGGAATCAGACCTTTGGGGGAAGTGGTGATATAGGTAAGTCCGTACAACTGACTACTGACGGTGGATATATCATTACGGGTTGGATTGCGAATAATAATCGTGATGTTTGGTTGATTAAAACTGATTCACAGGGAAATGAGGAATGGAATCAGACCTTTGGGGGAGACAGACAAGATCAAGGTCATTCCGTCCAACAGACCACAGATGGTGGATATATCATTGCAGGTAATTTTGGTGTAGGTATTTGGGGGTCTGGCAGTCATTATGTTTGGTTGATTAAAACTGATTCACAGGGAAATGAGGAATGGAATCAGACCTTTGGGGGAATTTATGCGGATGAAGGTCATTCCGTCCAACAGACCACAGATGGTGGATATATCATTACAGGAGAGACCGCTTCTTTCGGGAATGGTGATTATGATGTCTGGTTAATCAAGACTGACCCCAACGGAAATACAGTTGATTATAAATAAATGAAACGCCTCTGGCTTAAATAAAGGAGAATAAAATGAAAAAAATAATTATACTTGCAATTTCCTTGCTATTCTGTAGTTGCAGTTCTAATCAAAAAATAACGGAACAGGATGTTATGGATACAATTCTGGGAATGTTTGATTCTTTTTCGGTGGAAAGCAGCGACAAAACCAATTTCTATAATTATGTAACAGATGATTATGTATTATATGAAATGGGGAAGAAATTCAATGCTTCAGAGTTTCTCGATTTTGCAAACTCCTTCAATACAATTGAAGATGATTGGGAATTAAGTGACATGAAAATTTCTATTGATAAGGAATCTGCTCATGCATATTTCAATAACAAGGGAAGATTTGTAACTCTAAATGAAGGTAAAAAAACACTCCTTAAATTTGAATGGCTTGAAAGTGCTTATATGGTTAGAGTAGATGGAAAGCTTAAAATTAAATTTTATTTTTCTGATACAGTTAATCAATCTTCGGAAGAAATTGAATAGTTAAGTAACCCGCCTCTAGCTTTAGAACCTCACAAATATTGCTAAGCCACTATTCTGCAGAAATCTTTTCAATTGCAGTAATGGTAAACTTCGTCTCTTTACCCCCGATATCAAGTGTAAAATCTTCATCAATCTTTTTCCCAATTATGGCTTGGCCAAAAGGTGAATGGTAGGTTACAATCATGGGAAAAAGATCCAACTCAAATTCGATGGGACCTAATAGGTAATAATCTTCGGCACCACTTTTCCCCTCTTCGCGGATTGCCACTTTATTGCCAAAGCCTACCTCGTCAGTATCAATTTCGCTATTTTGGATGAACTGGAACGGCGAATGGGACTGCATCAATTGTTTTTTATATACTATTAAACTCTGCTGTTCTCTGGCAGCGCGCCATTCCGCATTTTCCTTAAGATCTCCGTGACTAGCGGCCTCTCTAATCTTCAATGAAGTTTCTCTCTTTAATTTATCAAGAGATTTCATTTCTTCTTCCAATACGCGGTATGTATCCCGCAAAATCAAAGTCCCCATATTGACATTCCTATTCTTGATTGGATTAAATAAATTGTTTGGTTGAGATTGCAATTATCTACAATTCAGGAGAAAAATTAAGTCAAAGAAAAAGTACAATCAAGTGCTTAAAAATAGCTAATACAAAAAAATTGAGGGTAGTTTCCTTTTATAAACGAGGAATTAAATTAGTCCCTATTTCTTGCAAGGAGAGAGTCAGGTCGTTATAATAAAGCAGACACACATTGTTTAGTAATTTTTTATAAATTCAAGAGAACAAAAAGGAGTGAAAAGTGGGAAACGGTCAAAATTCTAAAAAAGAAAATCATTAATTATTCAAGCTTTTGCTTGAGCACTTTTTTGTAATTTTTATTATGAAACGATTATGGACCAAATAAAGGAATAAATAATGAAAAATATACTTGCAAGAGGAGGGATTGAAATAATTGCTGTTTTTATTGGCATCTCGGGCGGTTTATGGACAGAAAATCAATCTGAATTAAACGAAACATTACAGAGGGAAGAAAACGCCTTAACGGCTATAAAAGAACAATTAGTAGCTGACTCTACCAGTCTTACTGGGATAATAAAATCTATTGATAAGGAACAAAATAACATAAAGCATTTTCTGATGCATTTATCAAATGACACTACACTTTCTTTAAACAGATTAAACGCCACAATCTGGGATATGATGTATTTTAGCTATCTAGTCCAAGATAAGAGCATATATGAATCTCAGATTCAAAATGCGGGGAAAAAAATTATACAAACAGATTCGGTATCTCAAGCTGTATCAACTGTATATGATTACACTTATAAGCATCTGGAGAAAATTTTTAAAATGCAGTATGAAGTTCTCGCCATAAAAACGAACAATTCATTTTTAGATGCTGGGGGATATATGGATTCAAAAAGATTTTCAATTTCTAAATCGTTAGGTTTTGATCAAAAAAAAATGTTTAATAAAGTATTGAAAAACCAAAAATTCATATCCCAAGTTGTGATTCATTATGATACTGATTTCTTTATAAAAAGTCAATATGGGTGGGCATTGAATAATGTTAGGCTAGCAATACAGAAAATTGAGGGTTATCAAAACACTAATTAATACACCTCTAGCTTAAATAAAGGAGAAAAAATGAAAAATAATATAATTACGGTTTTTATTCTATTTAACTGTTTCAGCTATGGTCAAAGAACAGACGCAGCCAATTTTCAATTTCCTTCCAACGCAACAACGGATAGCATTAAAAATGTCATAAATGAAATGTTGGATGCGATTAGTACTCATGATTCAACGCGGGCTGCAAATTTGGTTGTAAGGGATGGCCATGTGATGCGTGTTTTTAAAAAGCGGGGAGAAAGCAATTTCAGTTTTAGAACAAACAAAACATGGATTGAAGAAACGGGAAAAAGAACAAACAATGTTCATGAAAGAATGTGGAATCCAATTATACTTTACAGGGGCGACCTTGCTGTGGCGTGGACGACCTATGATTTTCATATAGAAGGTGAATTTTCGCATTGTGGCGCTGAAACATTTAATTTA
>JABGTK010000070.1 GCA_018647265.1 Candidatus Neomarinimicrobiota bacterium
AATTCCATCGTCATTCTTGGCGGTAGCAAAATTGGCCGTAGTGTAGCAAAAGAATTAGAAAATGAAATGTCCGTTCGATTAATCGATAATAAAAGAGATAAGGCAGAATGGTTGGCGTCGACTTTAAAAGAATCAATGGTTCTCTTTGGCGACGGTACAGATGTGGAACTTTTGAAAGCAGAAAATATCCAGGATGCAGACAGCTTTATTGCTGTGACAGAAAGTGAACAAACCAATTTGTTATCAGGAATGCTGGCGCATCATTTAGGCGTTAAGCAAACTGTTATTCATGTGAGCACAACCGAATATATGCCCATCGTTCAAGAAATTGGTGTTGGATCAGTTTTAAGTAAAAATATGTCCACAGTAAATTCAATATTGCGTTTTATTTCCAGTGATCAAACAGAAACGTCCGTCACTACATTTGACGAAATTGATGTAGATGTAATTGAATTCAGTCCTGATGCAGGTAGTAAAGTAACAAAAGCGCCCCTGTCGGATTTGAGATTTCCCGAAGATAGTATTGTGGGTATGATTAATCATCATGGCCATTTATCTATTGCAAGAGGATCCAGCCAGCTTTCTGAAGAAGACACCGTACTGGTTTTTGCCAAATCGAAAGCAGTACCTAAATTGCGAAAACTATTTGAAGTTTAATGAATATTAAAACTATCTCCAACATACTGGCTGCAATGCTGGTTTTGACGGGAATTTCAATGATTATTCCTGCCTTAATATCGTGGGGATATGGTGAGCCTGATATAGCTGGTCACGTAAAATCTGTTGCGATTTGCGTTTTTGTTGGTTTACCTATTTGGTTATATACGCGCAACAATCATTCGTTGAATAGTAAAGATGGATTTGCCGTTGTTTCTCTTGCTTGGGTATTGGTTGCATTGGCTGGGACGTTACCGTTCTATTTAACCGGGGCGATTCCTAATTTTACTGACGCTTGGTTTGAATCTATGTCTGGCGTAACCACTACGGGTGCGACTATAATCGGCAACCCTCTGACATTGCCTAACTTACCCAATGGAATTGAAAGTTTGACTCATGGTGTTCTTTTTTGGCGGTCATTTATTCAATGGATAGGCGGAATGGGCATTATTGTTTTTACAATTGCAATCCTCCCTTTATTAGGAGTTGGGGGTGTCCAATTATTCAAAGCAGAAGTACCTGGACCAGTGGCGGATAAAATTCGTCCTAGGGTAAAAGAAACTGCAAAAATATTATGGATGGTTTATGTTGGCTTAACATTAGCAGAAACTATTTTATTGGGTATAAGCGGAATGCCCTGGTTTGACTCTATTTGCCATGCATTGACCACGATGCCTACCGGTGGATTCAGTACCCAAAATGCCAGCATTGGTGCCTATGGTAATCCTGTGATTCATTATATCATTATTATATTTATGTTTATTGCCGGCGTGAATTTCACACTTCACTTTTTGGCATTAACCGGAAAGTTTAAAGGCTATTTCAGAGATCCGGAATTTCTATCTTATTTAGGTATAACACTGGCAGTTACATTTTTTATTTTCCTCAATGTGGCATCAGCGACCGTACAATGGACTCATGAGAATTTCTTGGTATCCCTATTTCAAAGTGTTTCAATTCTGACTACGACTGGGTTCGGTTCTGCTAATTATGGACTTTGGCCGCACTTCTCCCAATTTCTTCTGCTGATACTTATGTTCGTTGGTGGAATGGGCGGTTCCACAGGCGGTGGAATGAAAATTGCTCGAATCATTTTACTTATGAAATATGCAGCAACAGAAACGCGTAGAATGCTCCACTCTAGGGCTATCATTCCAATACGTATTGGAGAACGTTATATAAGTGAGGATGTGATTAGAAATACACTCGGGTTCTTCCTTTTTTATATGTCCATCTTCGCCATTACAACACTCATTCTCACAACATTGAATTTAGATATTGAATCGGCAGTTGGTGCGGCTGCATCAGCCATCGGAAATATTGGTCCCGGTTTGGGTGCTTTTGGTCCCGAAAATAATTATTCATTACTTCACCCAATTGGAAAATGGATGCTTTCCTTTTGTATGCTATTGGGACGTTTGGAGATTTTTACAATTATGGTTTTATTCAGTCGTACATTTTGGAAATAATTAAGGGGATTTATGTCATTCGTACTTAAAGAAATATCAGACCAAATTGCAGTTTTAACTATCAACCGTCCAGATGCATTGAATGCAATGAATGATAAGGTTGTGGCTGATTTAGAATCGACAGTGCAATCCTGTATTGATGATAAGAATGTAGGCGTTATCATCTTAACCGGTGCTGGGGATAAGGCCTTTGTTGCAGGAGCGGATATAAAGAAGATGCAATCCATGGGAGCTGAAGGCGCTTTGGCATTTGGGAAAGCGGGTCAGCAAATGACACTAACCATAGAAAATTCTCCAAAACCTATCATTGCCGCTGTTAATGGATTTGCATTGGGAGGCGGTTGTGAAATCAGTATGGCCTGCCATATTCGTGTGGCGAGTGAATCAGCATCATTCGGCCAGCCGGAAGTGCTCCTAGGGATTCTACCTGGTTGGGGCGGTACCCAACGATTGCCAAAGTTGGTGGGGCCTGGCATGGCAAATGAAATAATTACAACGGGAAGAATGGTCAGTGCTGCTGAAGCAAAATCTATTGGTTTGGTCAACCATGTTGTGGCTTCAGAAGAATTAATGGGTAAATGTTTTAAGATCGCCAATCAAATATTGAAGAATGGACCAGAGGCAGTGGCCCAATCGTTAGATTGTATTCAAAAAGGATTGGGCTCTACCATAGAAGATGGTCTTGCTATTGAAGTTGAAAATTTCAGTAAACTTTTTGGTACAGACGAAGCGCAAGAAGGCCTTACTGCATTTGTGGAGAAACGAAAACCAAATTTTAGGAATAACTAAATGAGCACCAAGACTAAAACCCCTTCAATGATTGATGCTTTAATTCCCATTCTTTTTTTAATAGTTATGCTAGCATTGTCAGTATATATCTATGGTTCAGACTCTTCATACGGCG
>JABGTK010000071.1 GCA_018647265.1 Candidatus Neomarinimicrobiota bacterium
ATTTTAACTGTATTTAAACATCACTTGGCAAAATATACTGTACCAGCTTATGCCCTGCTGCAGGGATTGGCATTGGGGGGTATTTCCAAATTTTTTGAAAGCATGTATCCCGGGATTGTGAACCAAGCTGTCATGCTTACATTTGGAACATTGGGCGCTCTACTTTTGGCATATAGTTCCGGTCTTATCAAGGCAACGGAAAATTTCAAGTTGGGTGTTGTTGCCGCCACTGGCGGGATTGCTTTCGTCTATTTGATTAGTTGGATTCTGGGAATGTTTGGTGTTGGTGTTCCCGTCATACATGGCAATTCAAATATGAGTATTTTATTCAGCATCGGCGTAGTAATCATCGCCGCATTGAATTTAGTTCTGGATTTTGATTTCATTGAAGAGGGTGCGGAAAAAGGCGCCCCAAAATACATGGAATGGTATGGGGCCTTCGGACTTTTGGTCACCTTGATTTGGCTCTATCTAGAAATTCTACGGCTCTTGGCCAAACTCTCATCTAGGAGGAATTAATCTATGAAAAGTATCCGATATATTTTAGGTGGTATTGCATTCACATTCGTAGCATTCTTGGCAATAACTCAATCTGTTGATGCAAAACCAAAAGAAAAATTTGCTTTAGTAATCCACGGCGGTGCGGGAACAATTACCCGCAAAAATATGACGGCCGAAAAAGAAGCCGCTTACCGCGCCAAACTAGAAGAAGCGCTACAGACCGGATATAAAATTCTCAATGAAGACGGCACTGCTATGGATGCGGTGGAAGCGACTATTCATATTATGGAAGATTCTCCCCTTTTCAATGCAGGAAAAGGTGCTGTTTTTACTAACGCTGGAACCAATGAACTGGACGCAGCTATCATGAATGGTGCGGACTTAAAAGCAGGGGCCGTGGCCGGCGTGAAAACGGTAAAGAATCCCATATCTGCCGCGCGGAAGGTAATGGAAGAAACTTGGCATGTTCTATTAGCCGGCAAAGGTGCCGATAAGTTTGCTGAAGAACAAGGGCTTGAAATTGTGGATCCAAAATATTTTCATACGGAGCGTCGTTGGAAGGCCATCCAAAAAATGAAAGCCAATGAGCAGGAAAAATACGGCACTGTAGGCTGTGTTGCATTGGATAAAGATGGTAATATCGCCGCCGGTACTTCCACCGGGGGAATGACCAACAAACGCTGGGGCCGCGTAGGTGATGTGCCTATCATTGGTGCCGGGACTTACGCCAACAATAAAACCTGTGCCGTTTCCGCCACGGGCACGGGGGAATATTTTATCCGCGCTGCGGTGGCCCATGATATTTCTGCCCTAATGGAATACAAACGCTATTCACTCAAAAAATCCTCCCAAAAAGCGATCGATAAAGTGGGGAAACTGGGTGGTTCCGGTGGTGTGATTGCAATCGATGCCAAAGGAAATATCGCCATGCCCTTCAACACTAAAGGTATGTACCGGGGCTATATCAAAAGTGACGGAAATCCTGTTACGCTGATTTATAAGGACGAATAATCTTTGGGCAGAATGGCCCACAATACAAATTCTGACAATTAACATCTTTTGGGGAATTCTAAACGGGATTCCCCTTTATTATTTGTACATTCCCGAGCTTTTTTTGACCCAATTATTTCACTTTTGAGTAACGTAAATTTGCGCGGTGAAATACAATAAAACTATTTAGGAACTTCGGAGAAAAAATCAATGACGCCATCTAGAGGCACAGTAGGAGTAAAACGAGGATATATCATTCCAATAGGCGGTGCCGAAAGCAAACGCCGTGACCCGGTCATCCTAGAAAAATTTGTTGGAATATCTGGCGGAAATGATGCAACCATTGTTGTGATTCCCACCGCCACTAAAGTGGAAGAAAATGGTAGCCGCTATGTGGATATATTTATGGGAATGGGTGTGAAAAAAGTCCATTGTTTAAACATTACTAAACGTACCGACTGCAATCGGGACGATTATCTGTCTATCTTAGAAGAAGCAACAGGCATCTTTATTTCCGGTGGCAATCAACTCCGCCTCTCCACCATTTTAGGCGGCACTGCCGTTGCCCAATTAATTCGCCGTTTAAATGCCGATGGCGTACACGTTGCCGGGACATCTGCCGGCGCCGCCATTATGCCGGAACATATGATATCCGGTGGCCGATCCGGAAGTACACCGACTCCTCGCAGTGTTTCATTAAGTCCCGGATTGGGACTGACCAATAGTGTGGTGGTAGATCAACATTTCCGCCAAAGGGACCGTCTCGGCCGTATCCTGGCCGCCATTGCTTACAGTCCTTTTCTAACTGGCGTAGGCATTGATGAAAACACAGCTATTTTTATTGATCCAAATAATTCATTCGAAGTGGTGGGCGACGGCGGCGTTACAGTTATAGATCCTTCTGCAATTAACTATTCCAACATGAGTGAAACAGACCGCAATGAAGCCGTCAGCATCACCGGGGTTAAACTCCACATTCTTACCCATGGCGATTTTTATAACCTCAACACCCACACACCCCACATCCCTGAGCTCAAGCCTGAAAGTGCCGATTCCCTGTCCTAACCTTTTAATAGGAATATTAATATGAAAATTCTATCAACAAATATTTACGTCGGACCCAATGTTTTTGCCCGCTTTCCTGTCATCCGCCACGTCATTGACTTGGGAATTCTCGAAGATTGGCCTACAAGGAAACTAGGTAAACCATTTACAAATGCACTTGTAGAAGCACTCCCGGGATTGAAAGAGCACGGTTGTTCCTTCCGTGAAGAAGGTGGCTTTATCCGTAGGATGACTGAAGATGAAGGTACCTGGCTCGGTCACGTATGGGAACATGTTGCTATTGAATTGCAAAATATCGCCGGTTCTGATGTGACTTTTGGCAAAACCCGTTCTACAGGTAAAAAAGGTCAATACAATATGGTCTTTCAATACCTTCAACGGAATGTTGGCCGTGAGGCCAGCGAACTTGCACGCACATTAATCCTGTCTTTATTACCGAAAGAATTACAATCCGAGATTAATGGTGTTAAAGCTGATTTTAATTTTGAAGAGGCGAGAGATGAGTTTATCCGCTATGCGCAAAAGTTTGATTTCGGACCGAGTACCGGTTCCATTGTAAAAGCAGCTGAAGAAAGAGACATCCCATGGCTGCGCCTAAACGAATATAGTCTTGTGCAATTTGGCCATGGTAAATATCAAAAGCGCATACAAGCCACCGTTACTAATGAAACTAAACATATTGCAGTAGAAATTGCCAGCGACAAGGATGATACTAATTCACTATTGAATTATTTGGGCCTTCCAGTACCTATTCAAAAATTGGTTTACAGTGTAAAACAGGCCATTAGCCAAGCAAACCGCATCGGTTACCCCGTAGTGCTAAAACCATTGAATGCCAATCACGGCCGTGGTGTATCTATAAATTTAACAACGGATGAACAAGTAGAAGTAGCCTTTGAACAGGCACAAAAGAGAGGTACAAGTAGAAGCGTTTTAGTCGAAAGTTTTATCACTGGATTTGACCATCGAATGCTGGTGGTAGATGGAAAATTGATTGCCGTTGCCAAACGAGTCCCCGGCCACGTAAAGGGCGATGGGAAACATACCATTCAAGAATTGGTAGGCATTGTGAATGAAGATCCGCTCCGTGGGATTGGCCATGAAAAAGTTCTTACCCAAATTCAGATTGACCAACAGGCAGAACGATTAATGTCAGCCAAAGGATATGATGTTAATACTATCCTGAAAAAAGATGAAATATTATATCTCCGCTCCACAGCTAATTTATCTACCGGCGGTACAGCCATAGATTTAACCGATGTGGTTCACCCAGACAATCGTTCAATGGCTGAAAGAGCAGTGAAAGCAATTGGCCTTGATGTGGGTGGTGTTGATTTTTTAACAGATGATATTACCCAATCACACCGAAGTATCGGAGGTGCCATTGTGGAGGTGAACGCAGCACCGGGCTTCCGGATGCACGTCGCTCCCAGCAAAGGTGAGCCTCGAGATGTTGCCGGCCCTGTTATGGATATGCTTTTTCCTGCTGAATCCCCGAGCCGCATACCCATTGCAGCCATCACCGGGACTAACGGTAAAACAACGACCACACGGATGCTGGCTCATATTATGAAAACAGCAGGCCATACGGTTGGGTACACTACAACAGACGGTGTTTATATTGATGGACATGTTACGGTAAAAGGTGATATGACCGGTCCCCAAAGTGCCCAAATGGTACTCCGGGATCCTGATGTAGATATGGCTGTTTTAGAGACTGCGCGGGGTGGGTTACTCCGATCAGGACTCGGATATGAAAGAAGTGATGTATCTGCATGTTTGAATGTTTCTGCAGATCACTTGGGCCTCCGCGGCATCGATACAGTTGAACAATTGGCAGAAGTAAAACGGGTAGTTGTCGAAGTAGCAACAGACACGGCCGTCCTCAATGCGGATGATGAACACTGCCTCAAAATGGCAGATTACACCAAAGCTGAACATCTCTGTTATGTGACCATGAATCCAGCTCACCAGTTGGTAAAACAGCATATTCAAGCCGGCGGTCGCGCCGTAGTTCTTGAAAAAGGGATTAATGGAGATATGATTACTTTTTACGATAAAGGCGCCCATATCCCCTTATTATGGACCCATTTAATTCCCGCTACTTTAGAGGGCAAAGCAGTTCATAATGTGCAAAATGCCATGTTTGCCGCCGCGCTGGCCTTTAGTCTCGGCAAGGATTTGGATGACATTAGTCACGGGCTGCGAACTTTTAACCAGTCCTTCTTCCAGGCTCCGGGTAAAATGAATATTTTTGAGGAACATCCATTTAAAGTGATTTTGGATTATGCCCACAATCCCGCCGCTGTTACAGCCATTTCTGAATTGGTTAGCCGATTGGATGTTTCCGGAAAACGGATAGCTGTTCTGTCTGCACCAGGTGACCGCCGAGATGAAGACATCCAGGAAATCGCAAAGATCGCCGCCAATCATTTTGACCATTTTATCTGCAAAGCAGACGACAGTCGTCGTGGACGCGACGTTGACGAAGTCCCTCAAATCATGAAGGCTGCTTTGATTGAATCGGGCATTAATACCAAAAACATCGATATCGTTCCCGATGAAAAAAATGCCGTTCAGGCCGCATTGAATTTGGGAATCGAGGGTGACCTAATCCTTATTTTAGGTGATGAAATTACGCGCTGCTGGAAACAAATTATCCATTTTGAATCGGGTGAAAGCCAATCGGGGAATAGCGATGGAGACAGCAATTTTTCCGGCGTTCAACTGGATGAATCCAAATTTTCTTTAGATGAAGGACAAGCCATCATTTCCGATGAACGAGGTGTTCGTTTGGCCAAAGAAGAGTCAGACTGATTTTTTATCGGCATTAATTCGTCGAATGAAATTTAAATTTATACCTATTTTTATTGACCCCTCTTTCCAGCCTGCCGGCAGGCATGCAATTCTCCCCTACATAGGGGAGATGGTAAAAGGGCTCTATTTTGCAATCCAATCTTTTTTTCCCTATCTTAGGGAGATAATTTGGTTATCTTCTTCAAGATTACCGCTTAAATGAATCTCATCGACTCCCGTAGAATTACAGGCCCCAGCCTGTTCACAGAAAAATCCGGCGCCATGTTGGAGGTTGACGTTTCTGAAAATAAAGTTGATCAAATGATCTCAGATTGGGAATTGTCCATTCAACAATTTCTTTCAGCCCTTGGATGGGAAAATGAAATCACCCAATTTAGAATTTATGATGGTGGTGCTAGTCTTTTCATGAGTGCTCCCATTGATGCCCTTTATGCGGCCTGTGAAGTAAACGAATCGGCATTTAATTTTTCCCGCCCTGAAAATAAGCTTTTGTTTGATGACCAAGTTTCGCAGCTAGGGGAACTCATTAATGAGGAATTAGATCCTATGATTCTTGGTTTGAGAGATGCGGCAATAAACCATGGCATAAAATTCTTACAGTCTGATGAAATCATTTCAGTGGGTTCAGGCACAGGTGTAAAATCCTTTAATGTAGATGCAATACCCCATCCCAATCAAATTAATTGGGATTCAGTTCATGATATACCATCTGTTTTGGTTACGGGTACAAACGGAAAATCAACAACCGTTCGCCTCATGGAAGCCATCCTTTCTGAAGCGGAAATAAAAGCTGGTGCTTCCTCGACCGATGGCATTCGTGTCAATAGGGAAACGATTGAAAAAGGCGATTACTCTGGTCCTGAAGGTGCTCGATCTACCATGCGAAACAAGGCAGTAGAAACAGCCGTTTTAGAAGTCGCGAGAGGTGGAATCTTACGGCGAGGCCTCCCTGTTTATGATGTGGATGCGGCCCTTATTACAAATATCGCCGAAGACCATTTTGGTGATTACGGTGTGAATTCGATTGCCGAAATGGCACAAACAAAATTTATCGTAAGCAAAGGATTGGCCAAAAATGGGACCCTTGTTTTAAATGGTGATGACGATGCAATCATTGCCTTTTCAAAAACCATTTCAAAAAATATTTGTTGGTTTAGTCTAACATCTGAAAACCCTCAAATTCAAAACCATATAAATTCTGGTGGCCAAGCCGCCTTTTTAGATGGAGAAGAAATATTTTATAGTGAGAATGGGACTTCTACCCCAATCATGAATGTAAAAGATATCCCAATTACCATGAACGGGACAGCTCGATATAATATTGCAAACTGTTTGGGTACGATCTGCCTAGCAAAAGCATTGAATATCAATAATGATGCTATTTTATCAGGGTTAAAAAAATTCACAAATTCTTTTGAAAATAACCCTGGGCGGGGAAATTATTTTGAGAAGAAGGGCGTATCTATTCTTATGGATTTTGCCCACAATCCCCATGGTGTAAGTGCTTTAATAGATGTCGCAAAGCGATTCAAAGCAAAACGAAAACTTATTCTTATGAGCCAAGCCGGTGACCGTAGCAATTTGGACATTCAAAATTTCGTGAATGAAGCTATGACCTTGAACCCCGATCGAGTTCATATTGCAGAAATGAGTGAAACATATCTCCGGGGCCGAGAATTGGGTGAAGTTCCTGATGTATTTAAAAATGCTTTTTTATCTCATGGGTTGGAAGATAAATCCATTAAATTATTTCCGGATAATCTGACAGGTGTAAAGGCTGCGCTGGACTGGGCAAAGGACGGCGATTTTCTTCTTCTTCTTGTATTGGATACAATGGTTGAATGCAACCAGCTCATTCAACAATTTGATTAAAAGCGCCTAAGGGCGCTTTTTTTATACCCCTAACCAATATAATTTCCTCGACTGTTTAATGAGGATTATTAATTGAAAAAAAGATTTAATTGGAATAAGTGGACGAGGAAGACTCACTATTGGGGCGCTTTTGTAATTCTCCTACCCGTTTCCGTTATATTCACTTCAGGAATATTCCTTCAGCTAAAAAAGGAAATTAATTGGATTCAACCACCCACAGTATCAGGCGGCCTATCTAATAATTTTTCTGTCTCTTTCGATGATATTCTTGCTGCGGTTCAATCAGTGGAAGAAGCAAAAATTCAATCCTGGAATGATGTAGATCGATTGGATGTTCGCGTTGAAAAGGGCGTTGTGAAGGTTCGGGGAAAAAACCGTTGGGAAGTCCAAGTGGATACCCATACGGGTGAAGTTCTCCATGTGGCTTATCGCCGTTCTGATTTAATTGAGTCTATCCATGATGGGTCCTGGTTTCATGAAAAAGTAAAACTATGGATCTTCCTCCCCTCCGGCATTATCCTTTTGACTCTTTGGATCACGGGCCTTTATATGGTCATCCTCCCCTACACAGTAAAATGGAAACGGAAGCGGATTAAGTGAAATCCTTCATATCTTATTTATCTATACTCCTTATTTCATGTGCGGCGCCTAATTATGATATTATAATCAAAAATGGTCAAGTAGCCGATGGCGCTGGTGGTGAACTTTTTCAAGCTAATATTTATATCCGTGAAGGGAAAATCATTTCAGTAGGAGACCAACCCAACGCAGTAGCACCTCAAATTCTAGATGCCACCGGATTGATCATTGCTCCCGGTTTCATCGATATGCACACCCATTCCGAGCGGAAAAGTCCCAAAATTCCCAGTGTAGAAAATTACCTTCAACAAGGTGTTACAACTATGGTAGGCGGTAA
This sequence comes from Candidatus Neomarinimicrobiota bacterium, assembly GCA_018647265.1. Taxonomy (NCBI): domain Bacteria; kingdom Pseudomonadati; phylum Fidelibacterota; species Fidelibacterota bacterium. The sequence continues at coordinate 8,162 of JABGTK010000071.1, forward strand.
CTGCGGAAGCTCCCCCCTTCCCATTATCGATTTTATTGCCAAAACTGAAGCAATCGGAATCGGGCCCAACCTTGCCCTTTTGGTAGGACATAATACTGTGCGAAAAGAGGTTATGGGTACTGAAAACAGGTTGGCTACGGAAACAGAATTAGAAGAAATGCAATCATTAATTCAATCAGCCATGGATGAAGGTGCTTTTGGGTTGTCTACTGGATTGAAGTATATCCCTGGTGCCTATTCCAATACGACAGAAGTGGTGGCACTTGCATCCACTGTTTCCAAGAATGGTGGTTTTTATGCCACCCATATGCGAGAGGAAGGAATCGGGCTACTCGAATCAGTACAGGAAGCCATTGATATTGGTCGACGTTCGGATTTGCCGGTACAGATTTCCCATCACAAAGCAGTTGGGAAATCCACTTGGGGCAAAAGTAAAAAGACACTAGAATTGGTTGACCTGGCGCGGACCGAAGGTATTGATGTAACGGTAGATCAATATCCTTACACCGCCACTAGCACCACATTAACAGTCGTCTTCCCCGCATGGTCCTTAGCCGGCGGTATGGAAAAATTAAAAGAACGATTGAATGACCCCATCCAACGGAAAAAGGTCAAGGATGGCATTGTTTGGAATATTGTCTATGACCGCGGCGGTGGCGATCCGGCCAGTATCGTAATCGCTAACTATCCTACCAATACAGATTATAATGGCATGAACTTGGCCCAAATCACTGAACTAAAAGGTAAACCTCCAACGCCTGAAAATGCCGCCGAAGTGTTAATGAATTTAGTATATGCTGGAGGCGGATCGGGCATTTACCATTGCCTTAATGAAGAGGATGTAAAACGGATTATGGCACATCCTTTTGTGATGCATGCATCAGATGGTAGCACAATTGAATTTGGCAAAGCACAGCCCCATCCAAGAAGTTATGGCACTTATCCCAGGGTTTTAAGTCGATACGTCCGGGAACAGGGGATTATTTCACTCCCTGAATCAATTCGTAAAATGACAAAACTCCCAGCGGATGTTTTAGGACTAAAAGATCGTGGCCAAATCAAGAATAACTTTTGGGCCGACTTAGTGGTTTTCAATCCCAACACAATTATTGATAATGCCACTTGGGAAAATCCCCACCAATATCCATCGGGAATTTCTTGGGTTATCGTTAATGGCAAAATTGCCGTTGATCACGGAACATGGACTGACTCTCTACCGGGAAAAGTCCTGAAACATCGTCCCTAAAATTTTGAAGAATAAATTCGATTTCAGATTACACCATGTTTCGTTTTAATTTCCCACACATTTTATCTCTTCAAAAACAATAACAAGAAAACATGAAAAAAATATTCATCTCTTTTTTAATCTTTTTACTATCTTGCACTTCACTGAAAATTGAAAAATCAGTATATAATAGTAAAAGCCTAATATGGGAAAAAGGCGCTATGGTAAGTGCCGCCAACCCACATGCTGTAGATGCGGCAATTGAAATTCTAAAAAAAGGTGGAAGTGCTGTAGATGCGGCAATCGCTGCACATGTAGTCTTGGGCCTAGTTGAACCTCAAAGTTCAGGACTTGGCGGCGGAGGATTTATGCTCAATTATAATTTTAACTCTAGATCCTTAACCTTTATAGATGGTAGAGAAACGGCTCCTACAAAAGCTACCGTTGAGATGTTCATGAATGGGGATACGGTAATGCCATTCCTTGAAGCTAGCCAAAGCGGCAAAGCGGTGGGTGTTCCAGGCGCAGTGGCTTTATATACTACGGCACATGAACAATCAGGAAAGTTACCTTGGTCAAAACTTTTTGAATACGCAATAAATCTTGCTGAGGATGGTTTTGTAGTTTCTCCTCGGTTGGCAGGATTCATTGACCTCGCCCAAAATCGTGGCAGACTTTCAATCAATAGAGGATCAAAAGATTATTTTTACCCAAATGGTGTACCACTAAAAAGTGGTGATATTTTAAAAAATCCTCAATATGCAGAAACGTTAAGACGTATTTCAAAAGAGGGACCGTCTGCATTTTATTCTGGTCTAATTGCAAGTGCAATCGTTAATGCGGTACAAGCCGAACCAAGCCCCGGCAGCCTTGAACTTTCTGATCTTATAAATTATAAAACCGTTATACGACCCGTTATTTGTGGCCCATTTAAAGATATGAATATTTGTACCACATCACCGCCCTCATCAGGTGCTGCACAGATCATGATAGCCGGATTATATAATAATCTAATTAAACCCGGTGATGACCAATCTACAAAGGTCGTTGCTTTTGTAGATGCACAGCGCTTGGCTTATGCCGATAGAGATCATTATTTTGGTGACCCTGATGAAGTTGATATTCCTATTGATGCTTTGATTAATCCAAAATATTTAAGACATAGAGCTCGTGAAAAATTTAGGCCAAATCAATTACCTTTCCATGGTGATCCATCAGCAGTTTTTGATACTTTGGCGAATATACCCTCATGGGGTAGAGACAAAACTGAAGAAGCTGCCGGAACAACTCACTTATCAATCATTGATTCAGAGGGAAATGCAGTTTCAATGACCGCTACTGTTGAAAGTGCATTTGGCTCTCACAGATGGGCCGCTGGATTTCTATTAAATAATGAGATGACCGATTTTTCAAGAGATGTTCCAAAAGATGGTTCGCCTGTAGCAAATGCAGTTTCGCCAAATAGAAGGCCAAGATCTTCTATGTCTCCCACTATGGTTTTTGATAAATTTGATAATCTATTAATGATTACTGGATCACCCGGCGGAAATTCCATTCCAGCCTATGTCTCTAAAACGATTATTGGCATTTTTGATTGGGGTTTGGACGCGCAAGCAGCAGTTGATTTTCCCAATATAGTTGCTCGCGGAGAAAAAGTGAAAGTGGAAATGTCTTCTGCCAAGGGAGAAAAAATTGCTCAAACCTTAAAAGAAAATGGCTACAATGTTGTAGACTTTCGGCAGAGTGAAGTCTCTGGAATACATTTAATCGTTGTATTACAAAACAGATTAGATGGGGCAGCTGATAAAAGACGCGAAGGGAAAGTCCGTACTCTAAAAGACTAATTAAAGATATCAAAATAAAGAAAAAGAATATCCCAATGAAATTAAAATCAAGTATTGTCAGTATTGTTATTGGAATGGCCACAATAGCATATTCATCCCACCCTCTCCCTGTTTTTGGGAAGAATGGCATGGTCGTTTCCACCAGCCGGCAAGCGTCTGAAGTGGGGATTGAAATCCTGAAAATGGGCGGCAACGCCGTTGATGCAGCGGCAGCGGTGGGCTTTGCCTTAGCAGTCACATCTTCATCGAATGGCAATATTGGTGGTGGCGGATTTATGGTCAGTCGCTTTGCTGATGGAAAAACTTTTACACTCGATTATAGAGAAATGGCCCCAGCCAATGCCCATAGAGACATGTACCTAGATGATAAAGGTAATATTATTAAAGGAAAATCCTTAAATGGTCATTTTGCTTCTGGTGTCCCGGGTTCTGTCGATGGTTTACTTCGAGCTTGGCGGGACCATGGTTCAGGAAAAATCTCGTTAAAACAATTGATGGCACCGGCAATCAAACTCGCTGATAAGGGATTTGAGCTCACCTTTTATGAAGCAGAAAGATTTAATAGGAATAAGGCCCGTTTAAGCATGCATCCCGAGACAAAACGGATATTTACAAGAGATGATCGGGAATGGGAAGTGGGGGATAAATTTGTCCAAAGGGATTTAGCCAAAACGTTGAAACGAATCGCAAAATATGGTGCAGATGGTTTTTATAAAGGAAAAACTGCTGATTTAATAGTGGCGGAAATGGATGCGGTGGATGGCTGGATTACCCACAAAGATTTAGAAAATTATATTTCTAAGTATAGAGATCCTATCGCTGGAGCTTTTGAGGAATATGATATTATTTCTATGGGGCCACCCAGTTCTGGTGGTATCCTTTTGGTGCAAATGTTAAACATGGTAAATGAAATTAAAAATTTGCCTGCGGATATTTCCGTGGATATGAGTTTTAATTCCTCAGATTATATCCATGCTCTAACAGAAATTGAACGTCGCGCTTATGCTGACCGTGCAGAACATTTAGGTGATATCGATTTTTGGAATGTTCCCACTAAAATGCTTGTTTCTCAATCCTATGCAAAAGACCGCATAAAAAATATTGATTTTGCTAAAGCAACACCCTCCGATGATGTAAAACATGGAGATGGCCCTGTAAAAGAGAGTGAAGAAACCACCCATTATTCTGTGGTAGATAAAGATGGGAATGCTGTCTCTGTTACAACAACAATCAATTGGGGTTATGGTAATGGTGTTACCGTTACTGGCGCAGGCTTCCTTTTAAATAATGAAATGGATGATTTTTCAAGTAAACCGGGCGTGCCAAATGTATTTGGTCTCATAGGAAATAAAGCAAATGCAATTGAACCTAAAAAGCGGCCCTTAAGTTCTATGACCCCTACGATTGTATTGAAAGATGATAAGCCCTTTTTAGTCCTCGGTACGCCAGGGGGAGCAACTATCATTACAACCGTCTTTCAAAATATTTTAAATGTTGCACTCCATGGTATGGATATTAAAGAAGCGGTCTCATCTCCCCGAATCCATTCACAATGGCTACCGGATATGGTTTTTTATGAAAAGTACGGATTATCAAGTGATGTAGTCAAAAATTTAAAATCTCGTGGACACGATATGAAACTCCGTGGCAACATTGGTGAAGCGAATGGAATTATGATTAATGAAAAAGGGTATTGGGGAGGCGCAGATTCTAGAGGCGAAAATACTGCCGCGGGCTACTAAAGCTATAACTTCAATTCAGAAATAATATTTTTCAAAAGGCTGGTGAATTTTTTACCGGCCTTTCTTGCTGTATCAACTACTTCTTCATGATTAAGGGCATGGGGTGAAATCCCAGCCGCATAATTGGTTAAACAAGAAATGGTCAGAACTTTCATCCCCAGTTCACCAGCGGTAATAATTTCAGGGACAGTACTCATACCAACAGCATCCCCTCCCATTCTCTGCATATCTACGATTTCAGCCGGTGTCTCATAAGAGGGCCCCAACGTCCAACAATAATTCCCTGTGGCCAATTTAAACCCAAGTTTTTCCGCTGAAGATTTTGTCAAGTCAATCAGCCCCTTATCATGATAGGGCGTTCCAGTAAATAATTTTGGATCCTCGGGGCTATGGCGATATGTACAATCCATGTGACCGGTGATTGCCATAAGGGTTCCCGGTGGACAATTAATATTCATTGAACCGGAAGAATTAGTTATAATCAAATGATCTACACCCAATTTTGAAAATAATCGAATTGGGATTGTAATGGTATCAAAATCATATCCTTCATAATAATGGAAACGACCTTTGGCTACAATCAACTCAACATTGTTCATAGTACCGATTGCAAGTTCTCCCGAGTGGCCTTCAATAGTTGATTCTGGATATCCTGGAATCTCTTCATAAGAGATGATTGATTGACTTTTCAACTCATCGGCAAATGCACCCAATCCAGATCCCAAGACAACTGCAACGCGGCCATTAAAATTTGAATGATCAACAACATGTTCTGCCATTAAATCAATATTTATCATGCTACTTCCTTTATAGCTAATTGTCCACAGCCAGCATCAATGTCTGTCCCCTTACTCCATCGTACCGTTACCGTAAATGGTGCATCTATTAGGGATTTTAAAAATGTATGAATTACACTTTCTTCTGGCCGAGTATAAACACCGCCAATTTCATTATAGGGAATCACATTTACTTTACAAGGCAATGATTGGAGCATTTCAATAAGACGGATTCCATCCTCCGGGGAATCATTTATTCCGCGAAGAAG
>JABGTK010000072.1 GCA_018647265.1 Candidatus Neomarinimicrobiota bacterium
GCTACTTCAGCCCGATCCATATCTGAATCTGCTTTGCCGGCAATCCGTTCTTTGGATCGCTGCATGGATGCTTCCGCACGACCAGAATCTATCTCACTGGATTTCTCAACTGTTTCAACCAGAAGTTGTACCTTTTCTTTGGTGATTTCAGCAAAACCGCCACTGGTTGCATAGAAGAAATCTTTGCCCCCTTGGGTTACTTTGATTTCGCCCACGTCCAATCCAATCACCGCTTCACGATGGCTGGCCATTACACCAAAAGAACCATCGGTTCCGGGGCAGCGCAGGTAGGACACGTCACCTTCTTCAAGGATGCGTGTCGGTGTAACAATTTCCAGGTTAAAAGTGCTCATGGTCTAATTAGGCAGCTTGTTTCTTTGCTTTATCCATGGCTTCATCAATGGTACCCACATAAGCAAATGCATTTTCATGGAGGTCATCCACATCACCATTTAGAATCGCTTCAAATCCGGAGATTGTATCTTCTAATTCAACATAGCGGCCGGGGGTACCGGTAAACTGTTCCGCCACATAGAATGGTTGTGAGAAGAATTTCTGAATTTTACGGGCACGGGATACAACTTGTTTATCTTCATCAGACAATTCGTCCATCCCGAGAATCGCAATAATATCCTGTAAATCTTTATATTTCTGCAACACACCCTGAACGTTTCTGGCTACGTCATAATGACGGTCGCCAATCACACGGGGGTCCATGATTCTGGATGTAGAGGCTAACGGATCCACAGCGGGATAAATACCCAATTCAGCAATTTTACGTTCCAGAACAGATGTTGCATCTAAGTGAGCAAATGCAGTTGCAGGGGCCGGATCTGTCAAATCATCCGCCGGTACATAAACGGCTTGGACAGAAGTAATCGATCCTTTTTTAGTCGATGTAATGCGTTCCTGAAGGTCACCCATTTCAGTAGATAATGTTGGTTGATATCCCACAGCAGAAGGCATACGGCCCAATAATGCCGAAACCTCAGAACCAGCTTGAGTGAATCGGAAAATATTATCAATAAAAAGCAGCACATCCTTACCTTCTTCATCACGGAAATATTCTGCCATAGCTAAACCACTCAATGCCACACGAAGGCGCGCGCCGGGAGGTTCATTCATCTGTCCGAATACCATGGTGGTCTTATCAATAACACCAGATTCGGTCATTTCATTATAAAGGTCATTACCTTCGCGGGTACGTTCACCCACACCGGCGAATACAGAATAACCGCCATGTTCCGTAGCAATATTACGGATTAACTCCTGAATCAAAACTGTTTTACCCACACCGGCACCACCGAATAATCCGGTTTTACCACCTTTGGTGTAAGGCTCCATGAGGTCAACAACTTTAATACCGGTAACCAATATTTCTGTTGAAGTGGTTAAATCTTCATGCTTTGGGGCAGAACGGTGAATGGGGTTGGTCTGTTTTGTTTTCAGTTCGCCCTTACCATCAATGGTATTTCCGAGCACATCAAAAAGACGGCCCAATGTTTCCTGGCCAACAGGGACAGAAATTGGAATACCGGAGTCAACCGCGGACACACCACGGGTTAAGCCATCAGTGGAATCCATGGCAACGGTACGAACAATACCATCGCCTAAATGTTGAGCAACTTCTAGTACAAGAGTACCTTCATCACCACGATCCACCTCGAGGGCGTTTAAAATTTCAGGGAGGCGGCCGTCTTCAAAAACGACGTCAACCACGGCACCCATGATTTGAGAAATTTTACCTGTCACTTTAGACATATTGGTATTCCCTTTTTATTTTAGTGCTTCAGCACCGCTAACAATTTCCAACATTTCTGTCGTAATCGCTGCTTGTCGTGCTTTGTTGAATTCTAATGTTAAATTTTTAATCATATCTTCCGAATTACTAGTGGCATTTTCCATAGCTACCATTCGGGCTGCTTGTTCACTGGAATAGGATTCCAGCAAATATTTCCACATTTGAACATTCAAATGTCTCGGTACCAGTGATTTCACAATCTCATCTTTGGATGGTTCATAGAGCCTGTCAGCAACAGCACCTTCACCTGTTTCATAATCCAAAGGTAGGAGTTTTTCTGTCAAAACCATTTGAGTAGCTACACTGACAAATTCATTATAAACCACATGAATTTCATCCACATGACCATTCAAGAAATGACTAACAATTCCGTTACCGATCTTGATGGCGTGATTAAAATTGAGACTTCCCCAAAAATCCACATATGTCTCAATAATATTATATCCACGAACTTTAAAATGGTCACGTGCTTTTTTACCGATGCAAAAGACATCCACATTATCCTTTCCCAATACATCAATTTCATTTTGAGCTTTGCGAAGGATGGAACTATTGAACGATCCGGCCAATCCTTTATCGGATGTAACCACCACATAAGCGCTTCGTTTTACTTCTCGCACATTCAATAATGGCAAAAGGTCACGATCCACATCGGGGAGTAAGTTTTGGATAATTTCAGTTAAACGGTTGGAATAGGGTCGTGCCTGTTCCATGTTTTCCTGAGCGCGACGCATCTTGGCAGCCGCAACCATTTTCATAGCTTTGGTCACTTTTTGAATGCTTTTGACGGATTTGATCCGATCGCGAATGTCTTTCAGGTTGGCCATTGTTTAGGCAGTAAAACCCTTAGTGAAATCAGAAATTGATTTTTCCAATCTTTTGCTCATGTCATCACTGATGACACCTTCTTTAGCGATTGCTTTCAAATCTTCCGAATTATTGGCTTCGAGATAATCAAAAAGCCCGGATTCATATTCAGCAACTTTGTCAACGGCAACACCGTCAATATATCCTTTGGAGGCAGCAAAAATAACGGCAACCTGTTTTTCTACACTTACAGGAGCATACTGACCCTGTTTCAGGATTTCAACCATACGCTCACCACGAGTAAGCTGGGCTTGGGTGTTTTTATCCAAGTCAGAACCAAATTTTGCAAATGCTTCAAGTTCACGATACTGGGCCAAATCTAGGCGCAATGTACCGGCAACTTTTTTCATCGCTTTAATCTGAGCGTTACCACCCACTCGGGAAACGGAAATTCCTACATCAATGGCAGGACGTACACCGGAGTTGAACAAGTTCTTCTCAAGGTATATCTGACCATCGGTAATTGAAATTACATTTGTTGGGATGTATGCGGAAACGTCACCTTCCTGCGTTTCAATAATCGGCAGGGCGGTTAAGGAACCACCACCCAAATCGGCAGAAAGTTTAGAGGCACGTTCCAATAATCGACTGTGAAGATAGAATACATCCCCGGGGAATGCTTCACGGCCTGGTGGACGACGAAGAACCAAAGACATCTGGCGATAAGCCACAGCCTGTTTGGATAAATCATCATAAATAATAAGGGCATGTTTACCATTATCCCGAAAATATTCACCCATAGCACACCCAGAATAAGGGGCAATGTATTGGAGCGGCGCTGCATCAGATGCGTTGGCTGCCACAACAGTTGTGTATTCCATGGCACCGTTGGCTTCTAGCTCAGCTACAATAGTCGCAACTGTAGAAGCTTTCTGACCGATAGCCACATAAATACAATAAACAGGCTCATCCCCATCGTGAGTATTTTTCTGATTAATAATGGTATCGATGGCTACTGCCGTTTTACCAGTCTGACGGTCGCCAATAATCAATTCACGCTGGCCACGCCCTACAGGGATCATACTGTCAACAGCTTTAATCCCGGTTTGAAGCGGTTGATTTACAGGTGAACGGGCCATCACACCCAATGCTTTTCTTTCGATGGCAAGGTGTTCGTTTGTATCGATGGGGCCTTTTCCATCAATGGGCTGACCCAATGGGTTTACTACACGACCTAGCATAGCGTTCCCCACAGGAACTTCAACCACACGATTGGTTCGTTTAGCCAAGTCACCTTCTTTAACGAGGCGGGAATCACCGAACAATACAAGACCAACATTGTCGTCTTCTAAGTTCAATGCCATTCCGAAAACACCGTTTGGCAATTCAACAAGCTCGGAGCTCATGACGTTTTCCAGTCCGCTTACACGGGCCACACCGTCACCAACTTCGATAACTTCACCCACTTCTGAAACGTCAACGGAAAGATCGAATCGAGCGATCTGTTCCTTTAACAGGGCAGTGATATTATCCGTTTTGATATCCATGGTTTCCTTTTTGAAGCGTTATGCTTCTAATAATGCAAGACGCATATTTTCCAATTGATTTTGGATTGATGCGTCTAGGAATTTATTTCCAACACGTAGTTTAATTCCGCCGATGAGGGATGGGTCAACATTTACATTTAGTTCAGTTGATTTTCCCAATGCGGATTCCAATGATGACTTAAGATCTGCTTCTTCACTTTCAGACATTTTGCCTGTAACATGGGCTGTGATTGAAACAAAATTCATTGCTTCAGCAAATTTCACCCCATAGGCTTTGTTGATAGATGTAAGCAACTTGACCAGATTGTCACCTTTAACCAATCCTAAAAATTCGGATATGATCGGGTGACACTGGTCACCAAGGGCAGATTTTACAGCTTCGGCCTTTTGGACTTCGCTAATCCGTTTGGATAATAGAAAAGCACGAAATTCAGGAGACACCCGCAAAGAACTGACAACCAATTCCAGGGAATCCTTTACCGCTTTTTCTGACCCGGATTGCGTCGCCACATTAAAAATGGCTTCGACGTAATTTTTAGCCTTGGACTCAAGCTTCATATGTTTTCACTTTTTTAAGTGACTCTTCAATTAGAGATTTATTATCCGCATCATTCAGGTTTTTATTGATCAGCTTTTCTGCTACCAAAAGGGAAATGTTGACCACTTCCTGTTTGATATCAGCAATTGCTTTATCTTTTTCTACCTGAATTTGCTTTCCAGCATCATCGCGGATCTTTATCGCTTGCTCTTTCGCTTTCGCAATAAGGTCATCTTTGACTTTTTCTGCAGCAGCTTTACCATCGGTTAGAATGGATTGTGCTTCGGACCGGGCTTTGGCCATGATTGCTTCAGATTCTTCGTTGAGCCGTTCCAATTCTATTTTGGCTTTTTCGGCATCAGCGAGAGAACTTCGAATCATACCTTCACGATCCTCAAGCATTTTGAGCAAGGGCTTCCAGGCAAATTTGGCCAGGACGAAAAACAACACCAAAAAGGTGATAATCGTCCAGATAAATAAGCCCGGATCGAGTTGAACTAAAGGGTTCATTTATTCACTCTCAAACTCGTGTCTTGTTTGAATTTTAGTTTACTTAAGGATCAACATCAGGAATGTGAAAACCTCAGCCAAAATAGCTACACCTTCGAGAAGGAATAGTGGCAGGTTAACAGCACCTGTGATCTTATCTGCAGCTTCGGGCTGACGGGCGATGCTTTCTGCAGCAGCAGAAGCGAATTTTCCAATACCCAGTGCAGCACCTATAGTTATCAAGCCAAAACCGATTGGCATTAATGTGGTAGCTTCCATTGTTTTATTACCTCTTTATTGTTTAATGATGAGAGTTGATTGCCATACCCACAAAAACTGCGGTAAGCAGGGTAAATACATACGCCTGCACCATGACAACAATGATCTCTAATCCTGATATAGCAGCAGCCATCGGTACGGCTACAAATGCCACGCCGATCCCGGCTACTGCCGAATGAAACATTTCGGCAAATATCGCCATGAGTGATAAAAGGGCCAGCAGCGCAATGTGTCCGCCGGTCATGTTCGCCGCTAAACGCATGGTCAATGCGAAAGGCTTAACGAATAATCCCATAATTTCTATGGGAAGTAAAATAATATAAACGGGCCAAGCCAATCCTTTGGGCACTAAATTTTTCCAGTGTTGGATAAATCCATGCGCTTTTGAACCGGCGATAATAATGGTAAAAAATGTAATTGTTGCTAAGGCTGCGGTTACATTGAAATTCCCTGTGGCCGTAACACCACCATGAAGAATTCCATTTATGAAATTATGGGAATCGCTAGCCGGAACACCTAGGACAAAACGGTTAAAGACACCCAACACATCAAATATTGGTACCATTCCAATGGCATTAGAGAACAAGATAAAAAAGAAAAAAGTAAGAATTAGAGGCGTCCATGTATTGACCCATTTCGGTCCTACATTTGGCGCAACAATTGAATCTCGGATAAACTTAACAACGCTCTCAATAGCATTGGCCATTCCCTTAGGTACACCATCACCTCTGCGAAGAAATTTGCGAATAGGGATAATGACAGCAACGGATACTACTGTTGCTACAATCCAGAGCATCATTACGTGCTTAGTGACAGACATATCAATCCCAAATAAATGTGGCAAATGCACGATGGGATGGTGAATGTCTGAATTCGAAACGTGGTGGATTATGTTATCGCCCACTTGGTCCATTACACTGGAACCTTGAGCTTGTTCACCGCCTGATATCATCTATTGTGTCTAAAATTTTTACGATTAATAAAGGGACTTCAACACTACAGCTTCTAGCGCGTGAAACGCTAGAAAAGAGCCCGCGAAGCTAAATACAAAAGGGTACGGATTGAAAGAATAAAAGTTAATAATTATCATTAAATATAAACCAAAGATTGCCATCTTCCCCACAAACCCGGTCATCAGTATTTTTGTTGTTAATTGGGGGTCTTTTCCTTTCACCCGGAAAAGTAAATACAATTCGACCACCGCCACAGCCCATGGCATAAAAATACCCCAAAATATTTCAATTTTAGAATCGGGCTCTAATCCGGCGCCCAATCCAAAGACACCTAAGGCTATCGCTGTTAAATAAATTATGGGTCTCATTTTTTAAATACAGACTTTGCTAATTCATAAAACCCAATCACAAGACCAAACCCCAAACCGATGAGTAAATATAATGGAGATGAATTGAAATATTGATCGATAAAATAACCAATGCCCCCTAAAAATAATATCGAGCCCATTAACGTATAAGCCGCTGCTGCAGAGGGGCCAGCCTGACGGACAAACTTTTGAAATTGATTAAGTGATTTACCTAAATGATTGTCAGGATCATCAATCATGTTGGTGAGAACGATCTTCCGCAGGCGATGGATTATTTTCATCCACCGAAAAACTCGAGGCTTTAGATCCCTCTTGGTCAGAATGATTCTCAACCGCTGGTGACTCAGTATGGTATTCCGGCTCAACAGTTGGCTCACTACCAACCAGTACACAATGGCCCTGAAACTGGGCGCCTTCTTCTATCACCAATGATCGGTAAATCAAATCGCCTTTAAGTTCAGATTCTGCTCCAAGAATAGCGCGGTTTTCGACTCTTACATTTCCATCCACAATTCCACCTATTTGGGTATCATTAGCCTGGATATTACCATGGACCTCTCCGCCTCGGGCAACCCGTACGGGCCCTTCAGAAGTTACGTCCCCATAAACTTTTCCATAAACGGCAACGCCCCCTTCACACGCTATGCTTCCCTGAATGACGGCATCTGCGCCAATCATTGTATGTACATCTTTATTTTCATTCTTAGCCATATCAATTCACATTCATGTTTGTATTATTTAACGTCGGAAAATACGACAAAGGATCCACTGCTAGGCCTTCTTTCCATATTTCAAAATGCAAATGAGGCCCGGAACTCATTCCCGAATTTCCAGAGGATGCAATCACATCACCTCGACTCACTTGGTCATGTGAGTTTACCAACAAAATTTTATTATGCCCGTAGTAAGTGAAATATTCATTCCCATGATAGATGACCACAAGGTTTCCCAATTCCGGCGTCCAGCCGGAGAAGACTACTTGACCTCCTGCAGAAGCTTTTACTGATTCTCCAACTGGGACTGCAATATCAACACCATAATGCTGACGAGTACCATCTTTCTCTTTCTCATTCATTTCTTGTGTCAAATAGCCATTCACCGGAATCATGGATGGAATATTTTTCGTATCATCCGAAAGTATTGGTTTCAATTCTTTTGATTCAATCAAGTTACCATCCCCTGACTCACTCACTGTTAAATCGGTCCCCAATGCTTTCTGGACAACCAATTCCATTTGCTTCATCCGTTCCAAATCGCGATATAATTCCAATACTTTCGTCCGCTCACCGATAACTTCTTCATAGCGGTTTTTCATTCGGATTTGATCCATGGCTTTAGGTGTTAAATAGGTTAATGCCATTACCATTACTGAAAGTATGGTAATAATAGTGAAAATAATAAAAAAGGTTTTTCTCCGTGAAATTGAAAAACGTTTATTCTCTCCATCATGGTCAGGGATAATTAGGAAAGTATAACGGCTGGGATGCATATTATTTTTGTCGAAAGCGTTGCAAATCCAACTATTCGATTGACCGTAAAAGGTCGAGAATACGTTCCAAATCATCAGCAGAAAAATAATCTACCACGATTGAGCCACCCTTTTTGCCTTTATGATTCAGGCGAACTTTTGTCCCTAGGATAGAAATTATTTCACTTTCGAGCTGGCGGACTGTAGCATTTTTTGATTTTAGTTTTGATTTCTTGGGTTTGGATTTAGAATCGGCTTTACCTTTTACAATAGCTTCGGCACCTCTAACAGAAAGATCATGGCTCAATATCATTTGCCAAAGGTTCCGCATTCCCGATTGTGTTTTCATGGCCAGGATAGCTCTACCATGTCCTGCAGAAATTTTATTCTCCCGCAGACTTTTTTTAATTTCTGACGGAAGCTGAAGTAATCTTAATGAATTTGTAACAGTCGAACGGCTTTTTCCCACCGCTTTTGCAATATCTGTTTGGACGAGGCTGAATTCACCCTGCAAAACTGCATAAGCTTCAGCTTCTTCTAATGGGTTCAGATTTTCCCGCTGGATATTTTCAATCAATGCCACTTCCATCATTTCTGATTCACTGGTCACTTCAATGATATAGGCGGGAATCTGTTTGCGCTTAACCAATTTGGATGCTCGTAGGCGCCGTTCACCTGCAATAAGGATATATCCATTATCATCCGCACGAACAGTGATAGGTGTAATGACCCCTTTTTCTTTTATAGATGCGGCCAATTCATCCAACGCTTTGTTATCAAAATGTTTTCGTGGCTGGTGAGGGTTGGCTTTAATCTTTGAAATAGGAATGGTGGTCACACCTGCCGGAGAAATATCCTGTTTTTCTGGTGGTCGAATTAGAGCATCGATCCCCTTTCCCAATCGATTAGTTGCCATCGCTTAATATCTCCTCTACCAATGACATATAATTTTGTGCACCGGTAGAATTGGCATCATAAAGTAATGCCGGTTTACCAAAACTAGGTGCTTCACTCAACCGTACATTGCGCTGGATAACAGTTTTAAATAATTTTTCCTCGAAATAGCTACGCACTTCTTCTGCCACCTGTTTGGATAAATTTAATCTTCCATCATACATGGTTAAAAGTACACCCTCTATTTCCAGATTGGGATTCAAATTTTTCTGTACCAATCGAATCGTATTCAATAGCTGCCCCAATCCTTCTAATGCGTAATACTCACATTGGATTGGAATAATAACTGTATCGGAACAGGTGAGTGCATTCAGGGTAAGCAAACCCAGAGATGGGGGACAGTCAATGAGGATATAATCATATTTTTTCAGAAGTGGTTTCAGGACTTTTTCCAATTGATGCTCACGGGCCATAATACTGACCAATTCTACTTCAGCACCCACCAAATCACTGGTGGATGTAATAATATCCAAATGGTCCAGCTTTGTTTTGGTAATAACATCTTTTGATGCAGCACCTCGGATTAGGGCATCATAAATATTCCCCTTGGGATCAATGAGTAAATTTTCAATCCCCGTTGTGGCATTGGATTGGGGATCCAAATCAATTAACAAAGTTTTCACTTCTGATACAGCCAAACTCACAGATAGGTTGACAGAAGTGGTCGTTTTACCCACACCGCCTTTTTGATTTGTTAATGATATAATATGTGCCATAATAATACTGTTATCCTAAAAAAACAGTCGGGGAATTTAGGTGCGATAAATTTGGGGAAACAAGGTGATGAATAAATTAATTAAAAATTCAATAAATTCCTGACTATATTTGAAAAAGGTAAGTGAGCTTCACCACTTGTGTCCCTTGAATCAATTGTCTATCCTTTCCACTTATATCATAGCGTTGGTTTAACACGATAAACAAATCACTTCCTGGTGTATGAATCCAATTAATACGACAATATAATTGAAGCTGCTCCGAAAAATTATCATATTGGATTGATCCTTTCCCAAACCATCTTCGGTTTAATGCAACTTCAGCTGTAAATCCATAAACGTTTGCCGTGAATTCACCTTGACTAGGCATAAATATAATATTTTGGTTAGCAGATCCGTATAGGGTCAAATGATTGGAAAACTGTTTTCCAATGGAGCCAAATACACTCGTCTTATTTCCACCGAAATAATTTCCTTTTGAAATGGATAAATTACCCCAAACACCCCTGCTCTGATTCGTTCTGGCAGAAAATGAAATTTTTCGATCTTTATAATTTCCTTTATTAATTTCAACACCATTCCCCAACGTAAAATTATAATCTAAAAATTCTCTATCTTGACTGAACTTCACACCGATTCTATCCCTGCTTTCAAGGATAGCATCAATGCCGCCGCTTAGGGTCTCCGTTTGCTTCACGCCATCAAAACTGCGCACATCTCTACCATACACTGTAAACCGCAATTGGCGGATTAGTTTATCGCCTTGCCCAACCCTTGGCGTAAATCCTGCTAAGGCGCCTGTCCCCACCATATCATTCCGTTGTACAAACCCAAGTAATGGTTTAAAATCGCTACCGACTCGATGTTGCCCTGCAGTTAAAAAATATCGATCATTTTTTAAATCAATTTTGACCATTGAAGCATAAGGGTTTTGAGTATAATCAATGTCTTTTACTCTGCTATACCAAGCGGAGATACTGCTACTGCCCCAAAACCGCATTTGACCATCAATACCGTAAACAGAATTGCGCACACCTTTGGATGCCACATCCGTAAGGATGACCCCAACCGTCGTTCGATCGCGCACATCTTTCCTGAGACGAATTGCACTATAATGGGTTGCAGGCGCTTCTCCATTGCCTCGAGTATGAATATTCAATGCGCCGACGGAGGTATTCCCCACTTGGCCAAACATCCTTGCACCGCCAACGACATCCTGGTTCAATCCAATCTTTCGGCTAAAAAACACCTCAGTTTGTCGAGAATTTCCAAAGGCAAATAATTTAGATCGTGTCAAAAAGAATTCCCGCTTCTCCGGATAAAATAAATTGAACCGCGTCAAATTAATTTGAGCATTATCCGCCTCTACTTGGGCAAAATCTGTATTATACGTCAAGTTCATAGTTAAGTTAGATTTCAGCCCATAGTAAATATCAAATCCACCATTTCCAATATTATCATTAACAGATTTTTCGTCAGTTAATTGGTTTTGAGTACCACCAATAGCAAAAGGTTTTATCTTTATATCTTTACCTCTTTTAATATGCTTTAATCCTTTTAGATCTGCATATTGAGACACTTGATAAATATCAGAACTATAATTCAATCCAATATGTGGCCACATGACACTTTCATTTTTCCTATTGATATACCGCTTTATGGCCAACCCCATTGTTAATTCATCCTTGCTTGGGAATCGTAATGTTGTCCAGGGAATTGCAACTTCGAGAACCCAACCAAAATCTGTTACCTTACCCTCACTAATGTAAACGCCATCCCAAGCCCATTCATCAAGACCTGGCCGATTTTCATCTGAGATTAATGCATCATCTTGGGTTCCCAAGGGATTCATTTCAAATAGATAGGCGTTCCGTCGATCATGGTAGGTATCCAAAGCAATTTCTAATTTATCATCCCGATGAATCCATCCACCTCTATTTAAAATTGTGGCTCTTACTTTTTCAGGTTCTGAATCATAAAAGGTAAATCCAAAATATATGAAATCATTGTTATAGGCTACCCTCATTTCGGATTTTTCGGTAGGCGCACCCCCATCCAAGGGAAGGCGTTGGACAAATTCAGTAATAGGATTAATAGTCTCCCAAACAGCTTCGTCTAAAATTCCATCAATCTTTATTGTTTCATCGGTACGAATCGCAATTACTTCTGGTCGACCCTGGCCATAAATGATACAAAGTGCTATTAGAATGAATCGAAATGTAGATCGGACCATTTGCATATGATTTTTACCTTTTTCTGAAAAATAAAAAATAAACCGGAATCCCGGTTAAAACAAAAGTAAGATCTTGGACTGATTTATCTGTTTCATAATATGCCCTAAGCAGAACCAATACTACAATTCCGATAAAATATATAGCAGGTAAAACTGGAAAATATGGAATTCGATATCCATCAGTTTCACCAGAATTTTTTAGTCGAAACTTGAAAAAGGCTATGGTAGTAAATCCATAAAAGATGAGAATGGCAAAAACCATCCCTGCAACAATCGTTTCAAAATTTTGCCGCACTAAAATCAGAACGATTCCCCAAAAACAATGAGCAATAATGGCATTGGCGGGTGTTTGGAATTTCGTATCAACATGGTCAAACCATTTAAACATTAAACCATCTTTAGCCATAGCATAATAAACTCGACTGGCAGACATCATAGTACCGTTGATACTTCCTGTGGCAGAAATGATAACCATAAGTGAAATCAATCCAGCTCCAATATTACCAAATAATCGAACGGCGGTATCAGAAGCAACAATTGTGCTAGACCGCATCCCCTCCAATCCAATAACCGTATGGTATAATAAATTTGCACTTATGTAAAGAATGACGATTACCAACATGCCGTATAACATGGATTTAGGAATTACCGATTTCGGATCTTTCATTTCTCCAGCCACATAGCCAACCCGATCCCATCCGATAAATGAAAAAAGAATAAGCATTAGAGCTGCCACCATATTGCCGATTGGGCCTAAGGATGCCGTTGTTTCAGCAGTCTCGGATAATCGCGAAAAATCGCCATCCACTATGACAAATCCAATGATGGCAAATATAAAAAGTCCGCCAATTTTAATGGAAGATGAAAATTTGTTATAGAAACTCGCTTTGGTCACACCGATATAATTCAGCGCACCAAATAAAATAATTACTGCAATAGCGACTAAATTCTTTTCAAACTGAACCATGGGGATAAAATATCCTACATAGTTTGCCGTGATTAGACTTAACCCTGCAGCCGGGCTGGTTCGAATAATAACCAACTGGGCCCAACCAAACAAAAAGCCCCAAAAGGGGCCAAATGCTTTTTCGATATAAACATACTCGCCGCCAGTTTTAGGGAAGCGACACCCCAGTTCCGCATAGATAAGGGCACCCACATAAACGAATGCCGATACACCAATCCATAAAATAATAATGGATGAAAAAGATTCAAGATATCCCGCAATTATTTGAGGTGTTGCGAAAATGCCTGAACCAATAGTGATACCCACCAACAGGGCGATGCCGTCAAAGAGGCCCAGTGATTTTTTAAGTTTTGTCATGGCATTAATTTACATACTTTATTCCTTTGTGTATGGGAAGTATAACCCATTAAATTTTTTGATTCAATAATTACACCTTAACCTTAGTTAAAGAAATATTCAATGAAAGCATTAGTTAAAAATTCCCCCGAACAAGGTATTTGGATGGAAGACGTCCCAATTCCCGAATGTGGTACGAACGATGTCAAAATAAAAATCACCCACACAGCCATTTGTGGAACGGACCTCCATATATATAAATGGGATGAATGGGCACAACGCACATTAGAACTTCCTTTAGTAACGGGTCATGAATTCTGTGGTATCGTAGAAGAGATTGGTCCCGGCGTAACCCACTATAAACAGGGGGATCGTGTTTCCGGAGAAGGCCACATCACCTGTGGTTATTGCCGAAACTGTCGCGCTGGAAAACGTCATCTTTGTCACGATACTGTCGGCGTGGGCATTCATCGTGCCGGCGCTTTTGCAGAATATTTGGTCATTCCTGAATCCAATGTCTGGCCCATCCATAAAGATATACCATCTGAAATTGCTGCCTTTTTCGATCCATTTGGCAATGCAGCTCATACTGCATTATCTTATGAAATGGTGGGAGAAGATGTGCTCATCACCGGCGCGGGACCTATTGGCATCATGGCTGTGGCCATTTGCAATTTTGTCGGCGCAAGAAATGTAGTCATTACCGACGTAAATGAATACCGACTCGATTTAGCTAGAAAATTGGGCGCCACCAAAGCAATCAATGTGTCAACAGAAAAGATTAAAGACAGTTATAGCGAACTCAATATAGTTAATGGATTTGACGTTGGGTTAGAAGTGTCCGGTAATCCATCGGCGTTCAAAGATATGTTGGCGAACATGTATCACGGCGGACGGGTTGCGCTTTTGGGCTTATTACCAGAATCCACCCGGATCAACTGGGATGAAATCATTTTTAAGGGCCTCCATGTGAAAGGTATTTATGGTAGAGAAATGTATGAAACATGGTACAAAATGACCCAAATGTTGAGGAGTGGTTTAGATATATCCCCCGTCCTTACGCATCAATTCCCTGTGGATGAATTTCAAAAAGGGTTTGATGTGATGGCATCTGGCCAATGTGGAAAAGTCGTTTTAGAATGGGGA